>NZ_CALPCM010000002.1:0-168533 GCF_943193015.1 Hominisplanchenecus murintestinalis | reverse complement strand
ATAAATCGATTGATTTCACGGGAACTGGTTCAAGGATTTGTAGTATCGAGCATTTTTATATGCTCATGAATAATTCATATTGATAAAGCTGTCAGCCAACGCCCACACAAAGTCTTGCATACATTCCTTTTATGGGATATACTAAATAGAAAATAGCTATGGAACAAAGGAGCTCGATTATGGAATTGACGACGGTTAGAGAGATTTTCAGGAACAGGGAAGAGTATCTGGGGAAGGAAGTCACGGTGGGCGGCTGGGTGCGCAGCGTCCGTGATTCAAAGACGTTTGGATTTTTGGTACTGCATGACGGCACGTTTTTCGAGCCGCTGCAGGTTGTATATCATGATAAGATGGAAAATTTTGCGGAGGTATCGAAGCTGAATGTAGGCGCCGCAGTGATTGTGAAGGGAATCCTGACGCCGACGCCGCAGGCAAAGCAGCCTTTTGAAATCCAGGCGGAGGAAGTGACGGTGGAGGGCGCGTCTGCGCCGGATTATCCGCTGCAGAAGAAACGCCACAGCCTGGAGTACCTGCGGACGATTTCGCATTTAAGGCCGAGGACGAATACGTTCCAGGCAGTATTCCGTGTGCGCTCGCTGATTGCGTATGCGATTCATCAGTTTTTCCAGGAGAGGGATTTTGTGTATGTCCACACGCCGTTGATTACAGGCAGCGATTGTGAGGGCGCGGGCGAGATGTTCCGGGTGACGACTCTGGATTTGGAGGATTTGCCGAGGACGGCAGACGGGAAAGTGGACACTGGTAAAGACTTTTTTGGCAAGGAGACGAATCTTACGGTGAGCGGCCAGCTCAACGGTGAGACTTATGCGCAGGCGTTCCGGAATATTTATACGTTCGGACCTACGTTTCGGGCGGAAAATTCAAATACGACCCGCCATGCGGCAGAGTTTTGGATGATTGAGCCGGAGATTGCGTTTGCGGATTTGAAGGATGATATGATGCTGGCGGAAGCTATGCTGAAATACGTTATCCGCTATGTGCTGGAGCATGCGCCGGAAGAGATGAATTTCTTTAATTCTTTTGTGGATAAAGGGCTTCTGGAGAGGCTGAACCATGTGGTGGATTCGGAGTTTGCACATGTGACTTACACAGAAGCGATTGAAATTCTTGAGAAAAATAATAAAAACTTTGATTATAAAGTTTCCTGGGGATGCGATTTGCAGACAGAGCATGAGCGCTATCTGACAGAGCAGGTATTTAAGCGCCCGGTATTTGTGACAGACTATCCGAAGGAAATCAAGGCGTTCTATATGAAGCTGAATGAGGACGGAAAAACCGTGGCGGCTATGGATTGCCTGGTTCCGGGAATCGGTGAGATTATCGGAGGAAGCCAGAGGGAGGATGATTACGAGAAACTGACTCAGAGGATGGACGAGCTGGGATTGAAGAAAGAAGACTACGGTTTCTATCTGGACTTGAGGAAATATGGTTCTACCCGCCATGCAGGATTTGGGCTGGGCTTTGAGAGGTGCGTGATGTACCTGACCGGAATCGCGAATATCAGGGATGTTGTTCCATTCCCGCGTACAGTAGGAAATTGTGAATTATAAGCAGGAAAGCCATCTTGAAAACATTTTCGGGATGGCTTTGAACAGATACGCAGACATATAAATAAGGAGCACAGGGAGGAACACCATGGGGAGCAGGATACTGATTGTAGATGACGAGAGGGAAATCGCGGATGTTGTGGAACTGTACCTGAAAAATGAGAACTATGAGGTAGAGAAATGCTATAATGGAACAGATGCACTCCGCTGTATTGAAGAAAATACGCCGGATATGGCATTGCTGGACGTGATGCTGCCGGATATCGATGGTTTTACAATTTTGCAGAAGGTAAGGGAGAGGCACACGTTTCCGGTAATTATGCTTACGGCAAAGACGGAGTATATGGATAAGATTAACGGCCTGACGCTGGGGGCGGATGATTATATCGCGAAACCGTTTAACCCGCTGGAGCTGATTGCGCGGGTGAAGGCGCAGCTGAGACGGTTTACGAAATACAATGAAAATGGAAGGCCGCAGGAGGATGTGCTCGACTTCGCGGGACTGGTGCTGAACCGGAGCACCCATGAATGCACTTATAATGAAAGAGAGCTGACGCTGACGCCGATAGAGTTCGATATTCTGTGGATTCTCTGCGAGAACAGAGGACAGGTGATCAGTTCAGAGCAGCTCTTTGAACAGGTCTGGAAAGAGAAATATTACAAGAACAGCAACAATACGGTGATGGTTCATATCAGGCATCTCAGGGAGAAGATGAGCGGGCCGACAGGAAAATCTGACTTTATCAAGACAGTCTGGGGAGTGGGATATCGCGTTGAAAAATAATTACCGAAAACTGAAATGGCGCCTGATGCTGCGCACAGGCCTGGTGACTGTGCTGGCATTGTGTATCGGATATATGATTGTGGAGCTTCTGGTGGATGGTATTTTCCAGCAGCGGTTTCCGGAGCTGGTCATCCGTTTGCTTATGTTCTTTGATTTGAGCAATGCGGAAGCAAATACCTTGTACGGAAGGATCTTCATGGAGCACAAAGATTTGTTTCTGGTAGCCGGGTTCATGATGCTCTTTCTGATTTTCTTTTACGTGGCAATTTCTAAGGTCACGCATTACCTGGATCATATTGGCGAGGAGATAGACAATATCCTGAGCGATTCGGATGCGCCGGTGACGCTGGAGCCGGAACTGCGTCCGATTGCAGAGAAGCTGAATACGTTGAAAATGACGCTAAAGCGTAAAGACAATGCGGCGATGGAGAGTGAGCAGCGCAAAAATGATTTAGTGGTTTATCTGGCTCATGATTTAAAGACACCGCTTACTTCTACGATTGCGTATCTGACGATGCTGGACGAGCAGCCGGAAATGCAGCCGGAGGAGCGGGCGAAATATATTCATATCGCGTTGGAGAAGTCTATGCGGCTCGGAGAACTGATTAGTGAATTTTTTGAGATTACCAGGTTTAACCTTCAGGATATCGTATTAGAAAAAGGGAATGTGAATTTATCGATTATGCTTGAGCAGCTGGCAGATGAAAGCTATGCGGTGCTTACAGAGAAGAAGCTCACCTGCTCGATTCACACCGACGACGGGCTGATTGTGTTCGGAGACCCGGACAAGCTGGCGCGGGTGTTTGACAATTTGCTGAGGAATGCGATTGCCTACAGTTATCCGGGGACAAATATTGATATTCAGGCGTATTGTGACCTGAATACGGTGGTGATTACGTTTACGAATCAGGGAGAGCAGATTCCTCAGCAGAAGCTGACCTCGATTTTTGAAAAGTTTTACCGGGTGGACAATGCCCGCTCCAGCCAGACGGGGGGCACAGGGCTGGGGCTTTCCATAGCAAGGGAAATTCTGGAGGTGCATGGAGGAACGATCGAGGCGTCCAGTACCTATGCCAGCACAAAGTTTACTGTGCGTCTGCCCAGATATCATGAGGAGCCTGTATTAAAGCGGAAGAGAAGCGCGAAAGCAGAGGGAAATGACGGTGCGGCGATTCGCACAGACAGGAGGTAAACGATGGCAAAGGAGAAGAAAAAAAGGAAGCGCACAGTGGGAGATATCATCCGCACACTGATTCTTATAGTGGCGCTGGGGGTGTTCTGCTATTCGGGATATCAGCTTTATACGATTTATGCCGTGTATAAAGAGGGAGAAGACGAATATGACGCTTTGGCGGATCATTATGTCAAAGAAGAAACAGCCGAGCCGGAGCCTGAAGAGCTCAATGGTGAGCTGGTCATGAAAAGCCCGGTGGATTTTGACAGCCTGTTAGAAATTAACCGTGAGATTATCGGATGGCTGAAAGTGGAAGCGCTGGACATCAGTTATCCGGTGGCGCAGGGCGAGGACAATGATTTTTACCTGCATCATACATTCCAGGGGACGCCGAATATCGCAGGGTGTATTTTTCTGGACTGTGAAAATAAAAAGGATTTTACCGACAGGAATTCTGTCCTGTATGGGCACAATATGCGGAATCTCTCAATGTTTGGGAAGCTGAAGCAGTTTCGTGAGGAAGGAACCATAGATAAGAGCCGGTACTTCTGGGTTTACACGCCGGAAAGAATCTATAAATATGAAATTTTTGCCTGCCATGAGGTGGGATATACCAGCAAGACATACCAGCTTACCTTTAAAGATGATGATGATTTCATGGAGTATATAAAAGAAGCCTTTGACCATTCGGTGATAAAGAGCAAGGCGTCTGTGAGTACGGAAGATAAAGTAGTAACGCTTTCTACCTGCACAGGGAATGAGACGACCCGGTTTATCGTGCAGGGGAAACTGATTGAAGAGTATAAGACGATAAAGTAAGGCGGCGGAAGTATAGCTGCCTGGCGTGGCGGGCAGAGGAGAAGACGCTGGCTGTTGTCCGGTAAACCGGACAGAGCGGAAAGGGGACAGATGGCAGGGTATGAATATGAAGTGGGCGATGTGGTCAAGCTGAAAAAGAAGCATCCCTGCGGGAGCCAGGAATGGGAAATCCTGCGGGTAGGGGCGGACTTCCGGCTGAAATGTATGGGCTGTGGGCATCAGATTATGATTGCCCGGAAACTGGTGGAAAAAAACACCAGAGGACTGCAGAAAAATACTTGAAAAGCCTGTACTTTTATGATAAAATCGACAGATGTGATATATTACTAAATTCCTTGTTCCCTGTTATGGCGGGGGGCCAGAGACCATAAGGAGGTGCGAAGAGCATGAACAAATATGAATTAGCCGTTGTTGTCAACGCAAAAATCGAGGATGATGCAAGGACAGCTGCCGTCGAGAAAGTGAAAGAGTACATTACTCGTTACGGCGGAGTCATTACGGATGTTGATGAGTGGGGAAAGAAAAGGCTCGCTTATGAAATCCAGAAGATGAGAGAAGGATTTTACTACTTCATCCATTTCGAGGCAGAGTCATCTGCTCCGGCAGAGATTGAAAGACATGTCCGCATTATGGAAAATGTCATCCGTTATTTGTGCGTTAGACAGGATGCATAGATAGAGAAGAGGAGAAAAATGAACAAAGTTATATTGATGGGGCGTTTGACCAGGGATCCGGAAGTACGCTATTCTTCCGGAGACAGTTCTATGGCAATCGCCAGATACACATTGGCAGTAGACCGCAGGTTCAGGCGTAATGGAGACGGGGAGCAGACCGCAGACTTTATCGGCTGCGTGGCTTTCGGAAAGAGCGCGGAATTTGCAGAGAGATATTTCCGTCAGGGTTTGAAAATTGTAGTAACCGGGCGTATTCAGACCGGGAGCTATACAAACAAAGATGGTCAGAAGGTCTACACCACAGATGTGGTTGTGGAAGATCAGGAGTTTGCAGAGAGCAAAGCTGCTTCCATGTCAAATGGCGGAGGCGGCGGATATGAACCGTCAGCCCCGGCGCCGGCAAGGCCGGCTCCCAGTGCGGCGTCAGGGGATGGATTTATGAATATCCCGGACGGTATCGACGAGGAGCTGCCGTTTAATTAAGAGTATAAAACGTTCTGGAAACAAAAATAAAGGAGGGAAACACAGATGGCTTTTAACAGAAATGATAGAGGCGATTCTCCGATGAAGAGAAGAGGCGGCCGCAGAAGGAAAAAAGTATGCGTGTTCTGTGGTAAAGAGAATAACGAGATTGATTACAAGGATGTAAATAAATTAAAAAGATATGTATCTGAGAGAGGAAAAATCCTTCCCAGAAGAATTACAGGAAACTGTGCAAAGCACCAGAGAGCTTTGACTGTAGCTATCAAAAGAGCACGTCATATCGCCCTGATGCCATATGTTCAGGACTAAGCATGTAAAGGATTTCGAGTATGTAAGAAACGCCTTGCGGTTGTGCCGCAGGGCGTTTCTTTGATTTGTGGAAACAAAGGGAAACATGTCAGAACTTGCGATATGTTATCCATTCCCCATGAGGAAAAATATGGTATACTTTTGGGGTAAGGAGGGGAGTCAATGAGCGAAACCAGGTATATGATTTCTGACATGGCAAAAAAGGTGGATGTGGAGGCCCATGTTCTTCGGTACTGGGAGGAAGAGCTGGACATAGGAGTTTCAAGAACCGAGCTGGGGCACCGTTATTACACAGAGGAGGATATCAGATTATTTCGGAAAATCAAAGAACTAAAGGAAAGGGGGCTTCAGCTGAAGGCAATTAAGGTACTGGTTCCTGAACTGAAAAAGAAAGAGGCGGAGTCTTTAGAAAAAGAAGACACTGCAGGTGAAAAGATAATTGTCCTGGAGAAAAAGAAGAGTGAAAAGGAGCAGGCAGAAACGCTTCCGGCAATCGGGCCGGATCCGGACAAGCTTAAACAGTTTGAGAGTATCGTTACAGGAATTTTCCGCCAGGTTGTCCAGGATAATAATGTGGAACTGGAAGGACGGATTACAGACAGCGTGGTTAAGGAGATGAACGTACTCATGCAGATTCGGGAGGAACGGGAAGAAGAGCGGTTCCGCAGGCTGGATGAGACGATTCGGACATATCAGAAAAACCGCCAGCTGGTGGCGGCAGCAAAAGAACCTATTGTTAATAAGAAAAAATGGCGTCACTTTTTTAGGCTGTGAAAAAGAGACTGGTGTGCAGTGTGCTTTGCCCATATAGTAAGGAGGGCGCTTCGCACTGTATACCAGCCTCTTTATGTTTTTGTCGTGTGCCTGGATGTTGACTATTCAGCGGAGATAGCACTTGTCGGGCATTCAGCTTCGCAAGTACCGCAGTCTAAACATGCGTCAGCATCAATTACATATTTTCCATCGCCTTCGCTGATAGCGTCTGCAGGACAAACACCTGCGCATGTTCCACATGCTACGCACTCGTCAGAAATTACATATGCCATAATAGTATCCTCCTTATGTTTTCGGTTTAAACTTGTTTGTCAAGCTCATGATTCATTTTAATACATTTCATGCTATTATACAAGAAAAATCTTTATGAAATTATTGGGTCGGCAGCGGAATGCTGCCAATCCGATAATTTCTGCCGGTTATACTATTTAATCTTTTTTTGTCCCCGCTTTTTGAAGAGTTTTGTATATGATTTTTTCTTGCTTTTTGGAACTTTAATGGTTCCTTTTTTATAAGTTTTTAGCAGAGCGTCCTTAGCGACTTTTTTCAGCACTTTACTTTT
Source organism: Hominisplanchenecus murintestinalis (assembly GCF_943193015.1). NCBI lineage: Bacteria > Bacillati > Bacillota > Clostridia > Lachnospirales > Lachnospiraceae > Hominisplanchenecus > Hominisplanchenecus murintestinalis. Next base: position 161,386 of record NZ_CALPCM010000002.1, on the reverse strand, counting down.
GACGATGATTGTTTTCAGCTTTTTGTCATTGTAAAATGCTTTCGTTCCAATGGTGGTGATATTTTTTCCAATGGTAACGGATTTCAGTTTTTTCATGCCCGCAAATGCTTTTTTTGACACACTTGTTACCGTGCATACTATGCCTTTTACTTTTGCTGTTGCCGGAATGGTTACTTTTGTCATGCTTTTTGTCTTAACACCGTAAACTTCTACTTGTTTCTTTGCAGCGTCTGTTACCCGGTAACGCAGATTTTTCCAGATATCGGTATCCCCTTTCTTTATCGTGTCTTCTGTCGGGGCAGGAGGCTTTACGGATGGGCCTCCAGGTGTTTGTACGGGAGGCTTTACGGATGGGTCTCCGGGTGTTTGTACGGGAGGTTTTACGGATGGGTCTCCGGGCGTTTGGCCAGGAGGGTTTTCCGTATTATTTCCGTCTGCCAATATAAGCTCTTTTTCTGCTTTCTGCAGCGCCAGGAGCAGCCTTTTTACTGTAGCGGTGTCGGCATTTTCTGAAACTTCTGCTGCTGCGTGGTATGCAAGTACGAAAGTGTTCCAGCTGGTTTCTGTGTATTTGCTTCCTCCTGCATCAATGAGAGTCTTTGCACTGGTTACGGCGTCAGCCAAATCTTTTTTTGCCTGTTTGTTTTCTTCCTCCGCTTCTTTTTGGAGAACCAGGCTTCCGGCAGCTTCGTATATAGATTTGAGCGCTTCGGCTTTATCCTCGGCGGAAGCCGACTGCTCAAGGAGTTCTTTTGCCGCGGTTATTGCTTGTGCAAAATTGTTGTAAGATTCCGGTGTATACAATTCTTGCTTTGTTTCTTCTTCGGCAGCGGCTATGATTGCCTGCAGCTGTTCAGTATCGGTTCTCTCTGTTTTTTTCGTGTAGGTTTCGTAGATGACGGGACCTTTTTCTTTCCACTCAATCTTTACTTCATTTACCGGACCGTAGAACAGCAGATTTTCAAATGTATTCAGACTGTTAGAAAGAGTTCCTATATAATTCCATTTCCCGGCGTTCGTGCGGACAAACACTTTTGCATCAGAGATTACGGATGCATCCTGTAAGACGTATAAGGAATCAGCAGAGCCTGCGTCGATGCGCCAGGTCAGTTCCCCGTTTCCTTCTGAGGAGACGAAGGAGGTTAGGATAGAACCATCCGCAGCCTTTGATGCTTCATGGCCTTCTTTGCCTTCCGGTGTGGCAAAGATGCTTCTGGTTCCGGCATTGTTCTGCAGGGAGATGCCTGCCAGGTGGAAAGATATGTCCTGACTGTTCTTGTTTATCAGGCGGATATATTTTGCATCTATGGATTCAAAAGAGTTTTCTACCGGATACCAGTCAAATCCATTATAACTGTATTCAAGCGCCAGTTTGTCCTTGTTCGTATAATCAGCAGTCAGAGATGTAATCTCTCTGGCTTCTGTAAATGCCATTCCAATGTATTCTCCTGATTTCAAAGTAAGGTTTCCTTCGATTTCAGGAATCCCTGCAGTCGTTTTATCTATATCTGTCGGGTATTCTTCAAAAGCATCTACATTGGTGTAGACGAAAGTTGCCAGCGGCCGCGTGGTAACCGAGAATTCTCGGATAGAATACCATTTTCCGGTGGCGGCAGTTGTCCTCAGACGGACGTAACGTGCGTTTATAGACTGAGAGAGTACGTTTTCTTCAATCACATTTGTGCCGTAAGTGCCAATAGATGTCCAATGTTCATTATCCAGGGAATACTCCAGTACGCCGGAAGTAAAGATATCTCCATCGCTATTTGTCCGTCCCTGCAGGATACGGATAGTGTCTAATTTATAAGCGTCCCCTAAATCCAGCCCAATATAGGCATTTGCAGACACAGTAGTATTAAACCAGGCGTAAGTGTTATCCATACCGTCAATGACTTTTTCGGCATCGCCTTCATAGAAACCGCCAAGGCCCTGATAAAACAGGCTGCTTTCTGCTGATGTGATGGTATCGCTGAAATTGCCGTTCAGGACTTCCAGTGCCGCCTCTTTTAAGGAAGTGTCCATTTCCCGGGCAAAAGGCATGATTTTCATGGCTCCGGCTTCTACCATGTGCGTCGTGATATATTGAGTGTCTCCGTCTTTTGTCAGAAGAGGAGATTCGCAATTTTTAGAGGCTTTGTAGTTATTAATTGCAGTGAGATAGCTTCCGCAGACTGTGTCCGCATCATTCTTTTTCAGCGCCAATGCTGTTTCGACATAGCCGACACATGCTTTTGAAATATAACGGAGGGAGTCAACCCAGGGCTTCATTTCAACTTTGAGATTTTCGTTTGTGCCGTTTTGCTGGAATTCATCGGCGGCAGTAATAATTTTTTGGAACTGTTCTATCAAAGCCGTGCCGCTTGCGGTGATGTCCCGGTCAGCGTTGTAGTCATTTGTAAACGCAGTAATGTACGGTTCAAGCGCGGTTGACTCGCCCATAGATGTGATACCTCCCGGGCTTGGATTCGTCAGATGCCGGCAGAGTTCCGTTAATGCTTCGGGCGCTCCAGCATCAATATATTTAAATCCGTCTTCCCAGCTGGTAAAGCAGGAAAAATCAGAAGTATTCCATGCAAAGTCTGCAATTGCAAACAAGGATGTTTTAGATGCTTCTGCCTGCTGTAAAGGATTGGTAACGATACCGCGGAAGTCTGTCAGGCCGGGACTCAAAATTCCCTCTTCTGCCGGTCCCATGACAAGACGCTTATGGTTTACGTCGTTTACAGGCCAGTTCAGCCACATAAAAGCTTCCTTTCCGGCTTTGCTTTTAAAGTTTGTAAAAGTGTTCTGTGACGCCGGATGGCATACCCATTCGCCTGTCCACATCAGCTCTACATCTGTAAGATTTTTAAAATAGTTGAAATAAGTAGATACTGTATAGCCGCCGCCCCAGCTTGCTGCTGCAGTGCAGTATACCTGAGGGACAAAGACCAGGTTATACGTGCCGTCATGCTCCTTGACCCATGCGGACATATCCCGGCAGAGGTTTGCCTGTACTTGGGCGTCGCTTACGGCATCATCTGCGGAGATGACGAACTGGCGCACGCCGGCATCGTAGAGCTGCTGGAACTTATTCTTTACGATTTGCAGGCTTTCGTTATAGTTTGCAGAAGTAATCTTATCATGCATAAATGGATGAATAGCCCAGGCAAAACGGCATTTTGACGCTGTTCCTGCCGCTACCATTTCTCGGATATCTTCTAACTTGTCATCGGGATATAAAGTTCTCCAGTTACTGTTATGGTATTCGTCGTCCTTGGGCGCGAAAATGTAAATATTCATCTTGAAGTCGCCGCCGAATTCCATCAGGCTGATACGGTCCTCTACGCTCCAGGGTATTCCGTAATATCCTTCGATAAAGCCCCGATACTGCCCGTCGGCATAATCCTCTATCTGAAGTTCCCGTACTGTGGCGCCTTCCGCCTGGTTTATAATCAGTTTCAGGGTGCTTAAGCCATAAAAAGCTGCATCCGTATCTTTTCCCAGAACAGCAATCACATTATCTTTAATGCTTAATACATATGCATCTTGTTTGTCGAATAATTCTGAATTATAAGTTATATTATTGTCAAACCATTGTTCTACAGCTCCGCCGGATCCCTTTGTGCCTGCCAGGACATTTAGCGTGCCGCTTGCTACATTGTCTGTACGTGTCCCCGTAATGCTTTTGAGCTCCAGGATATCGTTGAGACGGGTAATTGTCGCCGTATCTATTGTGTTTTCAATCACCAGGTTCGCTGTGTTTCCCAGTTCCAGTACATCTGCCCCATAAGAAATACCTTCGTGGGGCATAGGGTAAATTTCATACTCTTGTGTGCTGGCTTCTGTTTCTGCTGCTTGTGTTTTCAATTCTGCTGCCGGAATTCCTGTAATAAATATTGCCGCCGCCAGCAGAAGACTGAAAAGTTTTTTTGCTTTTCTTTTCATTGCTGCCCTCCTTTATATAATTATTACAAATATTGCGTAAAATATTTAATAAAATTGTGCAATATTGTTATGTTTATTATAGGAGTCTGGAATGGCTTTGTCAATTGGCAAAAAAATTTTTATAAAGTGTTTTGCAGTATATAGAAAGAAGTTTCGCTGTACAAATCTGTAGGATTCAGATACAATAATAGAGAAAAGAAACTGAAAAATTGACAGTAAACAGGGGGGAAGAAAGATGAAGGTAGGGAAATGTATTGCCGGAGGCGTCCTTACAGCAGCAATGATTTGCCAAAGTTTGTATGTGCCGGGTGGGTTCGGTATAGAGACTGTGAAGGCGGCTGCGGCAAATGTGGCTTTGAATAAACCGGCTACGGCATCCGGGGTAGAAAGCGGCGTTGAAAATTGTACACCGGACAAGGCGGTGGACGGTGATACTACAGAGAGCAGCCGCTGGGCGGCGCCGGAGATGAGGAATAGTATTACGGACAATGAGACACATACACCTCAATGGCTGATGCTTGATTTGAAAGCTGCCGGAACGGAAGTAGAAACGATTAAAATTACGTACCATTTAAAAGTCTGGAGCACGCAGTATAAGATTCAGACCAGCGAAACAGGAACTGACGGAACATGGGAGGATGTATACACACAGCCTCTCAGGGACAGCGGGGACAATAATGCAGTAGTAGATACCATTTCTGCAGCGTCTATGGCAAATACGAGCCTGAAGCGTTATGTGAGATTTTATTTTGAACGGGTGAATAACAACGCGGGGGGGCTTTCCGTATCGGTAAGGGAAATTGAAATTTTAGGGACTCAGACAGGCGTTATCCATACGGTTTCGAACGCTCAGGAGGCAATCAATTCCGCGGTGCCTGTGGAGGTGTCTGAGACAGATACTGCATTCGGGATTTCTGAGGTGCCAGGGTATGACGTGGAGGTGTATGGAAGTGAAGCAGACAGGCTGATTGGCGATGATGGAACTCTTTCTCCGCTGCGTATCGGTGACCGTACCATAAATGTCATTGTAAAGGCGGCAAATAAAACAAACGCAAACGATACAGCGAAAAAGAACGTTTCCGTAACTGTACGGGATAACACGAGCCAGTATCCGGCTTTATTCCCGGAGGTGGCGAACCCGAACCCGGAGCCGAAGGTACTGCCTTCCCTGCAGGAGTGGTATGGTTATGAGGGAGATTTTACAATCAGCAAAAATACGGAGATTGTGTATCATGATGCGGCTAATCTTGGGCTTGCGGAAGTGGCGCGGGAGATGCAGGCGGATCTGACAGAAATCTGCGGATTTGTACCAAATGTGAAAGAAGGGACAGCTCATGATTCTGATGATATCTATCTGGAGTCCCTGACAAGCGATACCTACGGTACAGGCGATGAGGGATATCTCATGGTAACAGATGAAAATGGAATCCATATTTCATCTGCCGGAAGGACAGGCGTGCTTTATGGAACGGTTACCGTAGAGCAGATTCTTTATCAGGACAGGGAGCATCAGGCAGTGCCTAAGGGTGTTATCCGTGATTATCCCTTGTATGCAGTGCGCGGCATCATGATGGATGTTGCCAGGATTCCGACCAGAATGCAGTTTTTAGAGGACTATACGAAGATTGTTAAGTGGTATAAACTGAATGAGATGCAGATTCACCTGAATGATAATCAATGGTCAGAACCGGCATATTCTCCGAATTATGAAAAATGGGCGCAGGTGGAAGCTTCCCACAGGCTTTATTCAGACACGTTTCCTTCTCTGGCAACTCAGGAGTCTAAATATATGAAATCAGGGGACAATGAGGGACGTTATGATTATTATTATAATGTCCATACGGGAACAAAGGAAAAAACGGGGGAAGCGGGTGAGTTATACTACACGAAAAAGGAATTTAAGGAGTTCCAAAATCAGGCGGAATCCAGGGGGATCCGTGTAGTTGCCGAGCTTGATACGCCGGGGCACTCTGCAGCGTACACAAAGTATGTGTACGAGAATCAGGAAGAAGTGATAAAAGCTCTTGTAGATAAAAATTATCTGAACAGGGCAGATTATCTTGAGTCTGAGGGGAATATAAAAGAAGGCGTTTCGTTCTATATCCATAATCCAAATAATTTTGAGCTTTTGGCAATTGATGAGAATAGTACAGATACGGAAACGCGGCAGAATGCAGTTCATGCAAAAATTTTTATGACGGCATTGTTTGACGAATATCTGGAAGGTGATGATCCGGTGTTTACTTCTGATACAGTTAGCGCAGGAGTTGATGAGTATTGGGATAAAAACACAGGGAATAACAAAGAGGCATTCCGTAACTATATGAACGATATGTATGATCTTCTTGGAGATAAATACGGAAAAGAAGTCCGCATGTGGGGAGCTTTGGAGGCGATTCCGGGTACAACAGAGCCTAATAAGAATATTATCCTGGAAATCTGGAATGGGCGGGGGGAAGACAATGTCCATAACAGGATTCGTGAAGGATATCGTGTGATCAATGTCCCACAGATGTTTCTGTATGTGACTCCCGGACGTTACCATAAAGATATCATCAGGGAAGAATATATTTATAATAACTGGGATCCTACATTATTTGACGGTGGGAATGGAGGCGCCCGCGTGGATAAAGGCGAACCGTCTGTGCTTGGAGCGAAAGCGGCTCTTTGGGGCGATGCCAATCGTTCCGGAACCACAGAAGCAGACTTGAATGAAAGATATCTCAGGAGCTGTGCAATGGTTAGTGAGAAAACCTGGGGCGGCCAGAAAGCAGACGATACGTTTCTGGAATATGAGCAGACATTTGACCGGTTAAGGGAAGGCCCGGGGACAAAGATTGCCAATCAAATTGACAGTAAGACAAATGTTGTGCTGGACTATAATTTTGAGAATGTATCAAAAGATGGAGCAACCATCTACGATGCCAGCGGAAATGGTTATAACGGAACGATTACAAATGGAACAGTGGTACAGCAGGCGGGAGAAGCCATGCTGAAATTTGACGGAAATACAAAGATAGAGACGCCTCTTACAAGCCTGGGCTATCCATATACAATGAGCTTTGACGTTTATCTGGACGGCTCGGAGAATAATACAAAGGAGTCTTCCCTGTTTTCGGGGTATGACGGAAGACTGCAGGCAGCGGGAATGAATGGCAGCCTGAGCCTGAACCGTGATTATTTTACCCAATCCTTTGATTATCAGATAGAACAAAGAGTAAAGCATAGAATTACAATTGTGGGGACTTATCAGGTAACAAAACTGTATGTAGACGGCCGGTTTGTGAAGATTCTTTATGCAGCGGCGAGAGATATTGATAATGGCGGCAGCCTGGGAAATCAGAACTGGACAGACAGCGATAATAATTATACATCTACATTTGTCTTTCCTCTGAATACTATAGGACAAGGGTTTTCAGGATACTTAGGAAATATTAAGGCATATAACAAATCACTGTCAACGGAAGAGCTGGCGGCAGAAGGGTTTACGGGAACGGGCGAAGCAGATGTGGCCAGAAACCGTCATGCATATACAGAAAGCGGGAATACGGCATATTTGAAATCAGGCGAAAATCTGGCAGGTTCAGATAGCATGAAACTTTATCCGGCATGGAAAGCAACCGATGGCGACGGTCATGTGACAGGCGCCGCCGGAGTTTCGACATCCAGTGAATCAAGGTGGAATTCTTCGAATAACGATACAGACTATCTGATGGTTGATTTGGGAGAAGTCCGGACGGTAAACAAAGTAGTGATTGACTGGGAAGCAAATAGGTATGCCGCTTCTTATAAGATTCAAGTATCTGCCGATGGGAAGAATTGGGAAGATGCTAAATCTGTAACAGGCAATACGAATGCTTTGACTACAGATACTTTTACAGCAAAAAAAGCGCGCTATGTGAAGATGCAGGGAGTTCAGAGGAAATCAGGCGCTGCTGAGTATGCGGTATATGAAATGAAGGTTTATGGTTCTGTGGATAAGGGCGCGTTAAAAGCAGCTTGTGATACGAAAGCATCTGAACTGAAACAGAAGGATGTAAGCTGGGAAAATGCCAACGTGCAGTTTGAAGGATATGTGTTGGCAAAAGCTGTTTTGGGCGATGTGCTGGCGGGGCAGGAGGAAGTGGAGCGCGCGCTGGAAATCCTGCAGGCAGCAGGGAAGAAAGATGAAGCGTTAAAGGATCCGGAAATAAAAACACTGCTTGAACAGGAAAGCCTTTATGAAATAGTGAGCTGGAATGTGTTTAAAGAAGCATATGATGCAGTAAAGAATGCGCCCATAGATATACCAATGGAGCAGTTGCAGGTATTAATTGACGCAATGAAGACGGCGCAGAAAGGGCTTGTAAAGAAACCGAATGAACCAGACAAGCCAGGTAAACCAGATAAACCGGCTCCGGCGCCCGGACCAGGGCCGCAGGTGACAGTTACCCGGCTGGCGGCCCCGGCTGTAACGGCAGTCAAAAGTACGGCGGAGGGCGTAAAAGTATCCTGGGGAGCTGCAGCAAATGCGTTTTCTTATCAGCTTTACCGCAAAACAGGCAGCAAGGTTACAAAAGTGGGCGGTGCAGTGAAAGGGACATCTGCGATAGATACTGCTCCTCTGGGCGGAAAGAATATGTCTTATTATGTAGTAGCGATTTCCGGGAATCCGAAGGCTTATACAGACAGTGCGGCGGGCAGCGCAAAGAGCATTATGCTTCCCAAAGCCACCGGAAAGGTGACCGCAAAACAGGCAAAGGGTAAAAAGGCGGTTTCCATTAAATGGACGAAAGTGAAGAGAGCATCTTCTTACATGATTTACCGTTCGGAAGGCAAGAAAGGGAAATGGAAGAGGATTGCCACGGTGAAAAAGAAGAATTCTTACACTGACAAAAAGGTGAAGAAGAAAAAGAGCTACTCGTATAAAGTGATTGTAGCATCTGCAAAGAAATACAGTCCTGCAAAAGCGGCAAAAAAAGTGGTGAAAGTGAAATAGGCGTCCATTTCATGCCTTGCGGGAAGTAAAAAAAAGTATTATAATTGTTACTGTTGGCACGGGTCTGTGCAGGAATGCACAGACCCATATAAAAGCAGCAACTTATAATTCCCGGTATGGGCCGGGTGAAAATATTCAGGAGGAAAAATTCATGACAAAGGTAACAAAGGATATGATAATTGGCGAGCTTCTTAGTATGGATCCTGAGATGGCAGGCGTTCTGGTTGCAGGCGGTATGCATTGCGTAGGATGCCCGTCTGCGCAGGCAGAGACTTTGGAAGAGGCCGCGCTGGTACACGGCATTGAGCCTGATGTATTGGTGGCGAGGGTGAATGCATTTGTGGAAGCAAAGCAGAATTCCTGATGAAATAAAGGAATCCATACGGATTACGATATAAAGAAAGACACCGAGAGAAGCATTTCTGCTTTTCCCGGTGTCTTTTTTCCTTAGTTTAGTATTTTGAAATTACCGCACTATGCGGCGTTGGCAGATGTTGCGTAGTTTTTAAGAAATCTGCGCCAGCTGCTGCAGGGCATTTCCTTTCACAAGGCATTCTTGATGTTCAGAGTAAAAGGCATCCATGCCCGGCGCAAATTTATGTCCTTTTCCGTATTCTGAAAGAATGTTGCAAATTTTGTTAAATTCTTCAGGACTGTGCTCAGATTTGCTGATTAGCAGGTGGTATTCCTTTGTACAGATATTTTTATACAGTGTGTTGTATCCTGTATAAATGGAATTTAATATACCTGCCGCATGGATTACGGTATCTAAGTCTTTAAATTTATAAAGCCGTGTAAGATTTAACGGCATTTCACACGTTTCTTCTGCAAGCGCCTGTTTGGAATCCTGCTTTTCTGCAAGCTTTTTCTGTGCCGCCCGGATTTTGTTAAACAGACCAAGGATATCGTCGGCTCCTTCCAGGTGGGAAGCAATAGGGGAATCTTCGGAATCCATAACGCCTCCGGCATTGGAGGGTGCAAACTTGGCAAATCTTGTGTCCAGTTCTTCCGGATCTTCTACTTTCGTAATAATCAGGATAATAGATTCTGAGGGCAGCGGAATAGCTTCAATCATCAGCGGAATATCATTTGCCTCAAAACCAAATTCGTAAGCAGCCTGCTGCATCATATCCCGGAAAAAAGACTTTGCATTTTCAGTTCCATAGGCAAGCTCATTTAATTTTAAATGGCGGCTTGCGAGGTCTTCTTTTGTGAGAGTACAGCGTATTTGCGTATCACTGATTTTTTCTATTTTCATATTATCACATCCTATCTCTCTGCCTTATAGCTGCATGGTTAAAAAAGCCCGCAGGCTCTTCAAAGTTTACGTTTAGTATAAACAATTAGAGTCTATCTGTCAAATCAGAACAGAAATAATTTGTGAACATTTTGCGAATACACAACAAAAAACAAAATATTTATCACATACTATTGACATAATAAAACTTATAGGTTATAATTCTGGTAAATCAAGGGAAGGCGGTGAAAAGTGAGCTCTTTATTTTTACTAGCCGTCACAGGAGCGGCAGTTTTGTGGGATATACGAACCGGGAAGGTTCCAAATTTCCTGATTGCGGCGGGGCTGGGAACTGCATCATGGTTCCGGCTTACAGAGCTTGGAATTTTTGGATTTTGGAGGTTTTTGGGAGGAAGTGCCCTGCCGTTGCTTTTACTGGCGGTATTATTTTATTTTCGTATGCTTGGCGCAGGTGACATTAAGCTCTTTTGTGTAATAGGAGGTTTTCTTGGCACAGAGCGGGTATTCATCTGTATGGCATTATCATTTCTGATGGGAGCAGTTATCTCCCTCGTGTTACTAATCAAACGGCGCATTTTTAAAGCGCGTGTTCTATACTTCTTTGCCTATATCGGCAAACTTTATCAGACAGGAAAATATAGTCCTTACAGGGGAAAGGCTCGTGAAGCAGAGTTTTGTTTTACTCTACCAGTGTTTTTTAGTGTATTGCTTTGTGTAGGAGGGGTTTATTGAAGAAAGATATTTTTGCGATTTGTGACCCGGAGGCGGCTTACGCGCTTCGGCTGACAGAGTTTATCCAGGAGAGGCAGGGTACGGCATTTGAAATCCATGCATTTACAAATGTAAAGAGCCTCTGTGAATTTGCAGCCGGACATGAGGTTTCTTTGCTTTTGATTTCCACGCGCGCCATGTGCAGGGAAGTCAGAGAACTGCCGATTGAGAAAATTGTAATTTTATCAGAGGGGGAAATACTGGAAGAGTTGAGTGAGTATTCCTGTATTTATAAATATCAGGCTTCTGACAGCCTGGTAGCTGAAGTTATGGAAGACTATGCTGCGGAAAGACGGACGCCCCAGGCGCTGCTAAAGAAAGATATGTGTTGCATTGCAATATATTCTCCGATAAAAAGGGTGTTAAAAACATCTTTTGCCCTTACGTTAGGACAGCTTCTGGCAAAGGACAGGAAGGTACTGTATCTGAATATGGAGAGTTGTTCCGGATTTTCGCGTCTTATGGAAAAGGAATTTATGGCGGACATTTCAGACTTGATGTATTTCATAAAACGGGACGGCGGCAGTTTGGTGTACAAACTGCAGGGAATTGTGCAGAGTCTGGGAAATCTGGATTATGTACCTCCGGCGCTGTCGCCGATGGATATCCGGAGCGTGGAATGTAAAGAGTGGCTGTCTCTTTTGGAAGAGGTGGAGTCATACAGCACGTATGAGATGATTATCCTGGACTTTGATGAGTCAGTAGACGGATTTCTGGAAATTCTGCGCCGTTGTCAAATGGTTTATATGCCTGTGCGGGAGGATAACATTTCAGTGGCAAAGATTCGGCAGTATGAGAAATTACTGGAGTTCGCGGGATATGGTGACTTAGAGGAAAAGACACGCAAACTAAAACTTCCTTTTCATGGGAATTTTGGACAAGGCACACAATATGTAGAGCAGCTTATATGGGGGGAGCTGGGGGACTTTGCCAGGAATTTGATAAGAGAGGAGTTTGGGAATGGATGAAATAGGGATTCGCATACAGTCGCTTAGGGAAAAGCTGATAAAAAGGATAGGGGAGGAAACAGAAGTACGCGATGATAGGGTTCAGGATATTATTGATGAATTAATCATGGAGGAGGGCAGGGAAGCTTATATAAGCCTGCCGCAGAAGCAGCAGGTTCGTATAGAGCTGTTTAACAGTATAAGAGGGCTGGATATTCTTCAGGAACTTTTGGATGATGATGACGTAACAGAGATTATGGTGAACGGAACAGGGGGAATTTTTGTAGAACGGCAGGGACGGATTTCAAAATGGGAAAAGCATTTTTTCTCCGAGGAGAAATTGCAAGAACTGGTGCAGCAGATTGTAGCGGGATGCAATCGGATTGTAAACGAGTCGGTGCCTATCGCTGATGCCAGGCTGAAAGATGGCGCCCGGGTTAATATTGTATTGGCTCCGGTGGCGCTAAATGGGCCGATTATTACCATACGGAGATTTCCAAACCGTCCGATAACAATGGCACAGCTTATCGAATGGGGGGCGGTGACAGAGGAGGCAGTGAGTTTTCTGAAAAAGCTGGTAAAAGCAGGGTATAACATTTTTATCAGCGGAGGGACAGGGTCGGGAAAGACGACGTTCCTGAATGCCCTTTCTGATTATATTCCAAAGGATGAGAGGATTATCACGATTGAGGATAATGCAGAGCTTCAGATCCAGGGAGTAGAAAATCTGGTAAAAATGGAAGCGAGAAGGGCGAACACGGAGGGAGCGCATGAGGTTTCTATCCGTGAGCTGATAAAATCCAGCCTGCGCATGCGGCCGGACAGGATTATTGTAGGGGAAGTACGTGGGGAAGAAGCGATAGATATGCTGCAGTCATTAAATACCGGGCACGACGGCTCTTTAAGTACCGGACATGGAAACAGCCCGCGGGATATGCTTTCAAGGCTGGAGACGATGGTTTTTATGGGGATGGAGCTTCCGGTTTCGGCGGTCCGAAGACAGATTGCATCAGGAATTGATATTCTGGTGCATTTGGGAAGGCTGCGGGACAAGAGCCGGAAAGTGCTGGAGATTGCCGAGGTATCCGGGTATCAGTATGAGACAGAGGAAATCCTCCTCCGTACTCTCTACGAATTCCGGGAGAGCGGATGCAAAGAAGAGCAGAAAGTACAGGGGAGGCTGGAAAAATGCGGGGATATGGTGAATACGGGGAAGTTTTTGCAGGCAGGAATTTACGAATGGTAAGCAGGAGAAGGATATGGATTATGGAAATTACAGGTTTACATGGGCAGAGAAGGTACGGTACGGTTTGGAATATATCCTGCTGGATGGTGTAGTGAGTGTTCTGTTTTACCGCTCGTGGATTCCGTTTTTGTTATTTTTTCCGGGAGTTTTGTGGTTTTTGCGTGTGAAGAGAAAGGAACGGCAGAAAGCGCGGATACGGGAGCTGGGAAAGCAGTTTTTGTCAGGAATGCAGGCAGTATCAAATGGGCTGGCGGCAGGGTATTCCGTGGAGAATGCTTTTGGGGAGGCGCTAAAAGAACTGCAGAAGGTTCCGGGGAATGATTTGGTGGAAAAAGAGTTTTCTTTGATAACAGTGCAGCTGTCTTTTAACAGGACGCTGGAAGAGCTGCTCTCTGATTTGGCGAAACGGAGCGGGGAAGAAGATATCCGTAACTTTGCGGAAGTTTTCGGGGTGGCAAAACGAAGCGGCGGAGATTTGGTTGCTATTATTCGAAATACGGTGAAATCTATCAGCCGGAAAGAAGAAACGCGAAAGGAGATCAGGGTGTGCATTGCCTCGAAGAAGCTGGAGCAGAATGTAATGAGCGCCGTACCGTTGTTTATTTTGGCGTATGTAGGGACAGCGTCTCCGGGATTCCTGGATGTCATGTACCATAGTGTTGCAGGAATTACAGTGATGAGCGGTTGTTTGTTTGTGTATTTTTTGGCATGGATGCTTGGAAAACGTATTGTGGAAATTGAGGTGTAAAGATGAAAAGATTGTTGTTTCCATTTTACAGGATAAGCCTGTGGATAATAGGCAGGATACCGGATAGCATATGGAAAGAAAAAAAGAGGGAGACAGCAGAGCGGCAGAGTATCCTGAACCCGGGAAAGAAGCCGGAACCGGAGAAATATTATGCCTGGCGTCTGGCGGCAGTGATGGCGATTTTGTTCTGGGGAATGGGATTGGCAGTTTTCGTAGAAATAATGATGGGCAGAGCAGAAGAAAGTATGCTGAGTATGCATCTTTTACGGCCGGCCTATGGAGAAGGCTACAGGGAGACAGAGCTGGAGGTTTCTATCGAAGGGGAATCCGGGAATATGGTGCTTCCGATACAGATTAGTGAGCAGGAATACACTGCGGAGGAGATTCAGGAGATTTTTAAAGAAATCACCGGGGAACTGGAGCAGCAGATTACGGGAGAAAATCCGAGCTTGGAGAAAGTAAGAAATGACCTTGTATTTCCGGCATCTTTGTACGGAGGGGCGGTAGAAGCGGAGTGGATGGTTTCTCCCGCAGATTTGCTGGATACGAAAGGCCAAATTTTGAGGGAACCGGAGGAAACAGGGGAATTGGCGGAGATTCGGGTACTGCTGAAGTATCGGGAGTATCAGGCAGAGTATACATGTTATGCGTGTATATATCCGCCAGCCAGGACGGAAGGAGAGATGTTGGGAAAACATCTGAAAGAAGAGGTTGTGCGTGCCGACGAAAAGGGGAAATACGAAAATAAATTAATTTTGCCGGAGGCTGTAGATGGACGAAAGGTAATCTGGAAGAAACCATCCCTGCATATGGGCGCATACCTGGGTGTTCTGGTGGTGATAGGAGCTGCACTGGTATGGATTCAGCAGAAAAAAAGCATACAAAAGCTGGAACAGCAGAGAAAAATGCAGCTTATTCGTGATTACCCGGAAATTCTTTTTAAAATGGCCATGCTTCTTGGAGCAGGACTGACATTAAAAGGAACATTTCGGAAGATTGCCGAAGAATACCGGGAACAAAAGCCGGAAAAGCTCCGCTATGCTTATGAAGAAATGTGGGCTGCCTGCAAAGAAATGGAAAATGGTGTAGGAGAAGCGGCTGCTTATGAAAAATTTGGGAAACGGTGTGGGGAACCCGGATACATAAAGCTTGGCTCTATTTTGTCGCAGAATCTGAAGAAAGGGGCAAAAGGTCTTCAGGAACTCTTGGAACAGGAGGCAGAGACGGGGTTTGAGGATAGAAAACATGCGGCGAGAAAGCTTGGGGAGGAAGCGGGAACGAAACTGCTGTTTCCGATGATGCTGATGCTGGCAATTGTACTTGTGGTATTAACCGTTCCGGCAGTAATGAGCTTTTGATCATGGTTTCGCCGGAAAATTTTGAGATACGCAGATAGAGTTTGAAAGGAGGTGATCTATATGGAGCATGTGAAAGACTTTTTGGCAGAAGAAGATGGAGTAGGCGTTGTGGAAGTGATTTTAATTTTGGTCGTTCTGATTGGGCTGGTTATTATTTTTAAGAGCCAGCTGACGAATCTGGTGAATAGCATTTTTAAGAAAATTACAAGCCAGAGCAATGGAATTTAAAATTATGCAGCAGATGTAAAGGAGGAAGCAATGAAAAGGTACAGATGCCGGGGAACGATTACAGTATTTTTAAGCCTGGTCAGCGTACTGTTTTTATCCCTGGTCTGTACTATGGTAGAATCAGCGAGACTTCAGGGAGCCAGAGCCTGGGCGGCGGCAGTAACAGATATGGGGATTTTTTCTGTATTTGGGGAATATAGCACAGAGATTTTAGAGAAATATGATGTGTTGTTCCTTGACGGTTCTTATGGGAACGGGGAGTTTGAGGAGGAAAGAATAGCGCTGCAAATGCGGGAGTTTATGAGGTATAATGCGAATCCTGCGGAGGAAATGAAGTTGATAAAAGGACGGAATCTTTTTCCTATGGAAATAGAGAAATGTGAGGTTTCCGGATATACATTGGCTACGGATGAAAACGGAGAAGCTTTTTATCAGCAGGCAGTGCGGAATGTGAAGGAAAATTTGGGGACGGAGCTGCTGCTCAAATACCAGGAAGCAAGAAAGGAAGCCGAACGGCAGCAGGAAGCGGCAGATATTTATGAGAAAAAAGATGGGATTGACTGGGATAACCTGGAAGGCTTAGAGCGGCAGCAAGAGGAGTTAAAAGAGGAAGAGATAAAAGAAAAAGGCGGGGAGGAAGTAACAGAAGATATCCGACAGGATAAACCAGTGGAAAATCCGTTGGATACAATTAAGAAAATAAAGAAGCTGGGGATTTTGGGACTGGTGATAAAGGATGCTTCCAGTGTATCAGGGAAGAGCGCCGAAAAGCAGGAGATGGTTTCGGGAAGAACACGTAGAGAAGGGAATCTTCCAGTGGAAAAGAAGTATTCAGGAGCGGCATCTGACGTTATATTCCAGGATTATCTGCTGGGGCGCTTTGGAACATGGAGAAAACCGTGTAAGGAAGGAGCGCTGGAATACCAGGCAGAATATATACTGATGGGCAAAGACAGTGATGAGGCGAACCTGAAAGCTGTGGTTAACCGGCTGCTTCTTATGCGGGAGGGGGTAAACCTTCTCTATGCGGCATCGGATACAAAGATGAGAAGTCAGGCAGGGAGCCTTGCAGTGTCTATTGCCGGAGCAGTTCCTGTTCCGGGGCTGGTACAGGCGTTGGAGGCGGTGCTGCTTCTCGCGTGGGCCTATGGGGAGAGCCTGCTGGATGTACGTACGCTGATGTCAGGCGGGAAAGTTCCGTCTATAAAAGATGCATCTACCTGGAAGCTTTCTCTTGAAAAGCTTGCACAGGTCACAGAGCTTCTGGAAGAATGTGACAGCGGTGGGGGAAGCGGGCAGGATTATGAAGATTATTTGAGGATTTTGATGCTTACCGGAGAAAAGCGGAAGTATCCTTTACGAGCGCTGGATATGATGGAACAGACGCTTGGAGGACAGGCGGATAGCTGGATAGTGAAAGCAGAAGCGGCGGTTTCCTGGAAATTTCCTGCTATATTTCTGAGAATTCCTCAAGTATTTATGGGGCTGCCGAAGCAGACGCCGGGATATGAAGTAAAAGGAAGTTTTGGCTATTGAGCCGTTTTGTTAGGAGGTGGACAGGGATGTTCTTTCTCTGCTCAAATAAATATAAAAGAAAGGAAATAAGCTCTCTCCCGAGACAATATGGTTTTAGAAAAGAGGGCAGGGAAAGGATATCCCTGTCTGCCTCCTGCAGAGGAAGCCTTACTGTAGAGGCGGCGTGTGTGCTCCCTATATTTCTTTGTGGAATCCTGGCATTTCTCTATTTCTTTCAGGCGGTGACTATGGCTGGGAAAGTAGCGGAAGCATTGCAGGATGCGGGAAAGCAAATGGCGGTGTATGCCTATGTAAAAGAGCAGGCGTTGGGTAAAGAAGAGATTTCAGCATCTAAAATTGTAAGCTTGATTTATGCAAAAAACAGAATTAATCGGACATTGGAGGCAGATGCCCCATCTGTCAGCCTCATGCGTTCTTCAGTTTTGAAGAAGGATGGAATAATAGATTTGGTTGCAGAGTATAAGTTTCGGTGGAAGATGCCGTTTTTCTCATTTTCTGATTTCCCGATTCTGCAGAGAGCCAGAATCCGTGCGTGGACAGGCAGAAGCAGTGTGGATAACGGTGGGAATGAGAATGGGGACTCTGGGGGCAAGGTATATGTGACGACAAATGGAAATGTGTACCACAAGAGCCGGGACTGTACCCATATCCGTTTGTCAGTTCGTCAGGAACCGGAAAGCAGGGTGTCCGGACTTCGGAATGTAGATGGAGGAAAATATCATCCTTGTGAAAAATGTGGCGGCAGTGGTTCACGGATATATGTGACAGATACGGGAGATAGATACCACAGTTCGGCAGCATGCAGCGGTTTAAAACGAGAAGTAATAGAGATACCGCTGTCACAGGCGGAGGGATGGAAGGCATGTTCAAGATGCGGGTAAGAGGAGTACAGGATGGAAAAATGGATAATGGGGATATTTTTGATAATAGGCAGTGTGGAGGATATAAGAAAGAAGGAAATTTCGGGTATATATCTGGGAATATTTTTTCTTTCCGGTTTGGCAGTACGTTCTATAGAACTAATTTTTGGAAATGGGATAAGCCCTGTAGTGAGCTGGATTGCCGGGTGCGCGGCGGGGGCTGTACTTGCAGGTGCGGCGAAACTCACGCGGGAGGCGATAGGTTATGGAGATGCATTGACGGCGGCTGTACTTGGCGTTTGGCTGGGCTTCCCGGCGTTGATAGAAATTTTATTTCTTGCGCTTCTTTTGTCAGCAGTATATTCTGCATGGCTGATTTTTGTAAAGAGCACGGGAAGGAAGTACAAAATTGCATTTCTGCCGTTTTTGGCGGCAGGATATTTGATCTGGTTATTGTTGGCAGGGGAGGGGAAAAGCGGATGAAACTGAAAGGAAGCTACACTGTGGAGGCGGCTTTATTAATGGCTCTGGTGATTCCGCTTCTCGCCGGAATTATCTATATGGGATTTTATTTGCACAATGGGGCGGCAATGCAGAATGCTGCCTATGAGCTGGCAGCATTAGGGAGCCTTCATTATGGTGAAAAAGAAAGGGAGGAAATTATAAAAGAGAGAAAACGGGAGATTGGTTCGCAGCTGTTCCTGGGGATTCAAGGGATAGAGGCAGAAATACATATAGGTAAGAAAAAAATTACTGCCGACTTTCAGGGAAATTTGCAAGTGCCGGGACTGGTTATGCGGATTTTCTGCGGAAACAGGCTGGAAGTCCGAGGGCATGCAGAATTGATATCGCCGCAGCCTCAAAAGACAGTTATGCGCATCCATTTGCTGAAAAAAATTGGGGAGGTTAAAGATGGAAGCAACGTATCGCCGCGACAGTGAGCATAATTATATGATATTGAAATCAGATGAGAAACTTCACGGAAACGAATATCAGGTCAGGATGCTTTTGGGGAACGAAATTCCCGGGCTTTTGCGATGCAAGCTGCGTATGATAGACGGAGAAGCGTATTTTTATTATGATATTACGTCCCGCCAGCCTCTGTCCAGAATTTTAGGACAGCACCCGGCAAGCAGTGAAGATATCCGGGCAATTGCGTCGGGTCTTGTCAAAGCACTGGATGGGATAGAGAGATATCTGTTGGCAGAGGAGGGGCTTCTCTTAGAGCCGGACTTTCTTTATATGGATGTAGAAACAAAAGAGATAAGTTTTTGCTATCTGCCATTTTTTCAAAAAAATTTTTCAGAGGCATTTCGTGAGTTGGCAGAATATCTTTTGAAAAGCTTAAATCATGAAGATGACCAGGCGGTATTGTGGGGATATCAGCTTTACAGCGGGACAGTGGAAGAAAACTATCATGTGTCTGCGGTGGTAAGGAAACTGTACCGAACAGACGGCAGCGGAAAAGATAAAACAGTAAAGAGAGAAATAGAAGTTTTGGAGCGGGAAGAGGCAGAGAGCAGCAAAGAGGCGGAAGTACCGAGACAGTCTCTTCCGAATCCTGAAAGCTTAAAATCACCAGTATGCCAGAGCCTGACAGGGCAGGAACATTTGAAAAAGCGCAGGCAGTACAGATATATTCTGGAGATGATTTCAGGAGGCGTGTTGCTTGCGGCAAGCATGGCAGGACTTGTTTTTTGTGGGATGTTGACACTGACACAGGCAGGCGGGGCAGTGTTTTTGCTGGCAGCGGCGGTGTTTTACGCGGCGGGTGGAAAGGGAAAGAAACGACAGCGGCCACCGAAACAGGGGCAGAAAAGGCAGGAAGAAAGACCGGCAGAACAAGAAGCACAGGGTGGCGTACAGCAGTGGAAGGAGCAAAAGGAAAAGATTTGCGACTTTTATGAGGAAGCCGGTGAGGAAATCTATGGACAGACAACCTTATTTCGGGAAGGGATGCCGGGGGATGCTCCGGTGCTGCTTAGCATTCATGCAGAGCAGAGGGGAAACGCAGTGGTGGATGAGGAGAAATTTATTATAGGAAAGCTAAAAGGGAAGGTGAATCTTGTTCTTGATTTGCCTCCGGTCAGCCGTATCCATGCCGGAATTGAGCGGCGGGATGGAAAATACTTTCTGACGGATTTAAATTCCACAAATGGCACGTTTTTAAATGGAGAACGGCTGGAAGCAAATGAGTACAGGCAGCTTCGTTCAGGAGATGAAATTTACTTCGCAGGAGCCGGTTATTATTTTAAAGAATAGCCACAAAAGGCTTGCAAACAAAAATCTTTCTGTTAAAATATGGGTAAGCATAAAAAATATATGGTTTGTGGAAAAGGAGAATCCAGATGGATGAGGTAAAAGACTTTTTGAAATCCAGGACATTCTGCAACCTTTTTATTATTTTCGTGAATATTGCAGTTTTTCTGATAATGGAGATAATAGGAGATACAGAGGATGTGGAGTTCATGCTGCGTCATGGTGCGTCTTACACACCGTGGATTGTAGGATATAAAGAGTATTATCGGCTGGTGACCTGCATATTTCTTCATTTTGGTCTGGATCATCTATTTAATAACATGTTTGCCTTGATGTTTTTAGGAGATGGGCTGGAGCGTGCGGTGGGGAAAGTGCGTTACCTCATGATATATTTGGGCGGAGGAATTCTGGCGAATGTAGTATCCTGCGCGTTGGAATACCGGACGATGGATTTTAGTGTAAGCGCGGGAGCTTCCGGAGCTGTTTTCGCTGTGATAGGCGCATTGGTTTATATTGTTGTAGTAAACAGAGGAAGAGTGGATGAATTCACGGGAAAGCGTTTGGTTCTGATGGCAGCGTTGACGCTTTTTGAAGGTTTTACTTCTACCGGGGTGGACAATGCAGCCCATGTGGGCGGTTTTGTGTTCGGGCTGCTTTTTGCAGTTTTGCTTTATAAAAAGCCACGTCAATCAAGAAGGGAGAGTTCTTGGTATTACTGATTATGTAAGTGGCAGAAGGATGGTGAAGCAGGTTCCGGTGCCCGGTTCTGTTTCAAGTAACAGCTGCCCGTGGTGGGCTTCGATAATGCGTTTCGTAATGGCAAGCCCCAGTCCGGTGCCGTTTGGTTTGTGGGTAGTAAAAGGCTGAAACAGAGAATCTATGTATTCAGCAGGGATTCCGCAGCCTGTATCTGAAATTCGGATGGATAGGTATCGCCCGTCTGCGGAGGCAGCCAGAGAAACCGTACCGTCTCCTTCGAGTGACTCAAAACCATTTCGGATTAGATTGTGAAGCGCCTGACGCAGTTTGGTAGAATCGGCGTGAATTTCAGGAAGATCCTGTGGTATATGAGAAGAGAAATGGAAAGGTTTCGGAAGCAGGAAATTTAAAGATGCGGTCACCTCTTTTAGCCAGTGGGAGGTATTTAACAGCTCCAGATGGAGAAGCATACTGTTGTTGTAGTGCGAGACATCTTCCAGCAGATTCAGCAAATGTGTCATGTCTCTTCTGACGTCGTTCCAGAACGCGAAATCCCGGACTTCCGGATGCTGCTTCTCTATAAGATTTAAGGAACCATTAATCAAGGTTACAGGATTGCGTATTTCGTGTGAGATTTGAGAGATGGCTATTCGCTGCTCTTCGATTGTTTTTTTCAATGCCTTTAGCTGATGTTCTTGTGTCATTTTAGAAAATCTCCTTTGACGAAAATATAGAATATCCCGGCATTACCGTTTGTGTTCGATTTAGTGTACCACTGTATAAAGAAAATAGCAAATACTTGTTGTTGACATTATTTTGCAAAAGAATTACCATGAAATGACCACAGACTGGAAAATGAGATGTTTTACAAGTATCTG
Organism: Hominisplanchenecus murintestinalis; assembly: GCF_943193015.1. Taxonomy (NCBI): domain Bacteria; kingdom Bacillati; phylum Bacillota; class Clostridia; order Lachnospirales; family Lachnospiraceae; genus Hominisplanchenecus; species Hominisplanchenecus murintestinalis. Next base: position 139,693 of record NZ_CALPCM010000002.1, on the reverse strand, counting down.
CGGCAGGTACAAGAGAAAGGAAAAATTTGGAAGTAAGCTTCTAAATCTATTAAGAGGGCGCAGAAAATGCGTCAGAAGGAGGAAAAATGAAAGACGACACTTGTATTTTTTGTAAACTGGCAGCCGGAGAGATTCCTTCTGCAACAATCTATGAGGATCAGGAGTTTCGCGTGCTTTTGGATTTAAATCCGGCTACAAGAGGACATGCCTTGATTTTGCCCAAAGAGCATTTTATGAACATTTTTGAGATGCCGGAGGAGTGGGCGGCGAAGGCATTTGCGCTGGCAAAACGGATGTCAGGAAAGATGAAAGAAGTTTTGGGATGCGATGGTTTTAATATTGTACAGAACAATGGTGCAGCAGCCGGTCAGACGGTATTTCATTTCCACATTCATCTGATTCCAAGGTATGAACATGATGGTGCGGGCATCAATTGGCCGCAGGGAACGTTGACAGAAGAAGAGAAAACAGAGATTCTGAAAAGCTTTCAGTAAAAGCATTTGCAGCTGTTTGGAGCTGGGTATTAAAAATTAAATAGCATTCTGAGACGGATTCGAAGGGCTGCGAACATTCTAGAGAAGGAATTTCGGGCACAAATGAAGAATGAGAGGTTTACGGAAGTCTATAAGAGATACAACAGACTGATTATAAAGATAGCGTATGATAGCTTGAAAGATGGATTTGCCGCAGAGGAAATCTGCCAGCAGGTGTTTGTGAGTTTTTATGAGAATATGGAGAAGATTTCAGAAGAACACATGAAAGGATGGCTGATTGTTGCCGCGAAAAATGCGCTGATTGATTATGTCAGAAAGCAAAAGAGCAGAAGTGGAAAAGTATTCTGGCTGTATGGAGTTGAGGAATCGCTTACGACCGAGGATAACGCGGAACATGTAGTGGAACGGGTAATGCAAAGTCAGCTGTCTTTTCAAATTCTGCAAGATCTTCGGAAAAAGAATCAGGAATGGTATGAGATAGTTATGGCAATCTGCGTTTATGGAATGCGGCTGGGAGATGCTGCAAAGCACCTGCAGATGACACCGCAGGTGCTGAGCGCAAAGCTTTATCGGGCAAAAAAGTATATCCGCGATAAATATCAGAGAGAATATCATCAAAACTGATACATCCTATCTGATTCTTTAAGGGGCGATAGAAAATTCAGGTATAAGGGCGGAAAATCAGTGGGACAGATCCTCAATCAGAGAGATGATTTTTGAAATGGCATCGCTCTGTTCACTGGTTTCCATAGCAGCGATATAATCGGCACGGTTATTGTATAGTTTCATAATTCTTGAAATTAGAATAGTAGGAGCAAGCTGATCTTCGGTAAGAACTTCACTAAATCCCTGGTTTTCAAAGGAATCTGCGTTTAGTATCTGATCGCCCCGGCTGGCATTTGCAGAAAGCGGAATCAGCAGGTTCGGTTTTCTAAGAGCCAGGATTTCGCAGATAGCATTGGCTCCGGCGCGCGAGACGCAAACGTCTGTCAGTGCAAAAAGATCCGCCAGTTCTTTTTTGACATACTCAAACTGAATATATCCTTCCAGATGGTCAAGAGAGGAGTCCAGCTTGCCTTTTCCGCAGAGATGAATAACCTGAAATGTTTTCAGAAGTTCAGGAAGAATACCGCGCATGGCGTCATTTACTACTGCGGAACCCTGGCTTCCGCCAATAATCATTAAAACGGGTTTATTTGCCGTAAAGCCGCAGAAGTTCAGGGCGTTTAACTTATTTCCGGACAGAAGTTCCTGGCGTATCGGAGAACCGGTCAGCACGGCTTTATTTTCCGGGAGATGTCTCATGGTTTCCGGAAAATTGCAGCATACTTTATCCGCAGATGGGATACAGAGTTTGTTGGCAAGTCCCGGAGTCATATCGGATTCATGGATAATCACGGGTATATGTTTCCGGTGCGCAGAGATGACTACCGGAACGGTAACAAATCCGCCTTTAGAAAATATCACATCAGGCTTTAAGTGTTTGATTAGTTTTCTGGCCTGTTTGTATCCATGCAGAACTTTGAATGGATCCGTAAAGTTTTTCGGATCAAAGTAGCGGCGGAGTTTGCCGGAATCGATACCATAGTAAGGAATATCCATTTCCTCAATGAGTTTCCTTTCGATACCATTATAAGAACCAATGTAGTGAATATCATAATTTAATTCTCTGAGTGTTGGGAGCAGCGCAATATTTGGTGTAACATGCCCGGCAGTACCGCCGCCGGTAAGTATGATACGTTTCATAATAATCCTCCAATTCAATAATCCTATGATAATCTTATACTGTTATAAGAAAAAGTCAAGAAGAGAGTTGGCGTATTTTATAGAGAAACAGAAGAAAAAAGGGAACTGGAACCGGAAACCGGACTGAACATATGTATATAAAAAAGAAAAAAAGAGAAAATGTGTTAAGGGAATCTGTATTAAATGAATAGCCAAAAGGGGGGATACTTAAGATGAGACTAATGTTTTTAGGGGCGGCGCATGAGGTTACAGGGAGCTGCCTGTACTTGGAGGCGTGTGGAAAGAAGCTGTTGGTGGATTGCGGCATGGAACAGGGGGAAGATACCTATGAGAATCATGAAATTCCAGTGTCATGCAGTGAAATTGATATGGTACTCCTGACACATGCCCATATTGACCACTCCGGACTGCTTCCACTGTTGTACCAGAGGGGGTTCCGGGGACAGATTTTTGCAACTATGGCGACAAGGGATTTATGCGAGATTATGCTTAGGGATAGTGCGCATATTCAGATGTTTGAAGCGGAGTGGAGAAACAGGAAAGGCAGGCGTGCCGGGAAGGAAGAATTTATCCCTCTTTATGATATGGAAGATGCAGAGGGGGCGATTAAATGCTTTGTGGGATGCGCATATGATAAAGAAATCCTGCTGGGAGAAGGTCTGCGCATCCGCTTTGTGGACGCCGGGCATCTGCTGGGGTCTTCTTCCATAGAAGTATGGGTGAAGGAAGAAGGGGTAGAGAAGAAAATCGTATTTTCCGGAGATATCGGAAATAAGAACCAGCCGCTAATCTGTGATCCACAGTATATCCGGGAAGCTGATTATGTAGTAATGGAATCTACCTATGGCGACAGAAGTCATGGAATCGCGCCGGATTATGTGGGGGAATTAAGCAAGATTATCCAGGAAACTTTCGACAGGGGAGGAAATCTGGTGATTCCTTCGTTTGCTGTAGGCAGGACGCAGGAAATGCTTTACTTTATCCGGGAGATTAAGGAGAGACATCTGATTAGGAATCATGGGGATTTTGAGGTGTATGTGGACAGTCCGCTGGCAATTGAGGCTACCCGTATTTTCATGGAGCATATGTATGATGATTTTGATGAAGAGGCGATGGAGCTTGTGGAGAAAGGCATTAATCCAATTGGATTTACGGGGCTGAGGACTTCTGTTACAAGCGATGAGTCAAAAATGATTAATTTTGATATGAAGCCAAAGGTGATTATATCCGCCAGCGGCATGTGCGAGGCAGGCCGGATTAAACATCATTTGAAGCATAACCTGTGGAGGCCGGAATGTACGGTGCTGTTTGTAGGATATCAGGCTCATGGTTCATTGGGGAGGGCGCTTTTAGAGGGCGCGTCCAGGGTAAAGCTCTTTGGAGAGGAAATCGAGGTATGCGCACAGATACGCAGGCTTGCCGGTGTAAGCGGACATGCGGACAATGAGGGTCTATTGGAGTGGATTCAGGCATTTAAAACAAAGCCTGATAAAGTTTTTGTGGTTCATGGCGAAGATAAAGTGTGTGAGCATTTTGCACAGCGTCTTAGAAATGAGCTGGGAATGAAGGCAGAAGCGCCTTACAGCGGCGCAGTCTATGACCTTGCGGCGAATAAATGCATAGAAGAAGGACAGCCGGTAAAAGCAAAGAAGAAAGTATTGACGAAGCTTCCTAAGGAAACCAGAGGAAACACAATATTTACAAGGCTGTGGGCAGCCGGTCAGCGTCTGCTTACAGTTATCCGCCATAATGAAGGCGGAGCAAATAAAGATTTGGCAAAATTTGCCGACCAAATTAATGCGCTTTGCGATAAATGGGATCGTTAAGCTATAGAAAAAAAGAAAGGAAAGGTAAAGTGAAATGAAAAAGTATGTTTGTGAACCATGCGGCTATGAGTATGATCCGGAGGCAGGCGATCCGGATAACGGAATCGCTCCGGGAACGGCTTTTGAGGACATTCCGGAGGATTGGGTATGCCCAATCTGCGGAATGGGAAAAGAAGTCTTTGTAGAAGCATAAACAGGCAGCCGCCTCCCTCTTCTGTGGAAAGAAGGGGGAGGCGGCTGAGAATCAGGAAACTGGCTCCTGTGTAGAAGCAGTTTCTGTCTCCGATGTCTGGAGGAGATATTGTTCCAGGACGGAAAAAGGCGCAGGTCCGATTTCGAGCACATCTTTATGAAATTCTTTGAGGGTGAAATCTTCGCCCTGCTGTTCTTTCACTGCATCCCGCAAGTCCATGAAACAGAGATAGCCTACATAATATTTGAGATAATTGGCAGGAGCCTCAATAATCATGTCATAGAGAGAATCTGCGGCAGCGGCGCTCTGAAAACCTACTTTTGAAAGATATGCTTCCGCCTGTTCACGTGTACAGCCGCGATAGTGGATGGCAATATCAAGGGCGCTGGAAATTCCAAGGATAATAGAGCGGTTGAGACGGTTCAAATCTGCGGTGACAGAGTCTACATTTGCAGTTGAGTAAGAATACATTTCTACATAAGTGGCCCACCCTTCCACATAGCCTCCAAAATTCAGGATACTGCGGACTTCGTTAGAAGGAACGCTGCCAGAGTAAACGGTCTGGTAAAGGTGTCCCGGATACCCCTCATGGGCGAGGGTGGTGTATAGTTCCAGCGGAGAATAGCCGGAAATGTTGTTGATGTATATAACATTAGAAGAAAGGTTATCCACGGGAGGCGTGAGGTAAAATGCCGGGCTTAAAAAATCCTCCAGTGATTTATGTACGTATTTTACATCACAGGATACGGAAGGAGGAGCCGGAAAGTCCTCGATACATTTTTGCTGAAGTTCTTTCAGGATATCCGTCGGCTCGGCGGTATTGCCGGCAGCGGAAGAACTGAATATTTCAGGGTGTGCGGCAATAAGTTCTTGAAGCTCCCGGAAGTCTGCCAAAAGCTGCTCCTTAATACGGTTTTCGATTTCGGCAATGGAGTCATAACATCCGGTAGTGTCTTTTACAAGGTATTCGTAATATTCTTTTCCATGTTCAAAATATGCCAGTCCTCCAGAATTCTTTCCGGTACCTTTCAGCGCGGTTAGCCCGTTAATCAGGAGCTGGTAGGCGGGAATTACATGGTTTTTTACAAGTTTTTTGTGTTTTGCTTTTAAACTGTCTTTTTGCGGTTTAGAGAAACATTCCATAGCTTCAATATTTTCATCAAAAATTGGAAGCAGGAAATTTTCATCTGCGTCAATAAAAGCCCTGCATTGTGAAATAATATTATCAGCGGCGCGGTCGCTCATAAAAAGCCCGGCTTCTGATTTTGCTTTTTCGAAATCCAGGATAGAAGCATAGTAGGTGTCCATCTGGGATATCAGCGTTAGATATTCTTTGACATCTTCCGCGCTTCGGAAACCGTACTCGGCAAGAAGAACCGGAAGCTGTGCCTGTGTGCCAATCGTAGGACCGAGAGGCTCAGAGTAGAGTGCGTAATCCTTGCCCTGATGTTGGATATCCAGATAAGAAGACAGAATGTCGTAGGTCAGTTTGTTTTTGTCTGAAAGGCTCTTGCGGGATATTTGGGACAGGGAATTTCGGTAATTTTCCAATGTGGAAATTCCCTGGGCAAGAGAATCCGGCGCAGCGTCTCCCAAAGTAATGGGATAATCTTCAATACCGAAAGATTTCGGGTTTGATAGGGTGTAATGAAGGTTCAGGGTATTGCCTGTGATTTCACTGCGGAACATTTCGCCGGTAAAGTCTGTGAACTCCTTGTTATCTCTGTAAAAACGGATGGAGAGCACAAGCAGCAGAGCAGCAGGAATCAGCAGGAGCCTGAGGATAAGAGAACGTTTGTCTTTAAGCATAGGCTACCAACTATAATATTTGTTGTTCTATAGGTATGCCGGGCAGTTGAAAGAAATGTGTTTTTCTCTGAAAACAAACTGCTGCGTACTGATATTATCACAGGCGGCGAGGGGACAGAGGTAGGAGAAACGCCAAAAAAGCCCTGGTTTGATTGGAAAAAATTATAGAGCATTACCAAATTCTTAATTTTTATTTACAAAAGTAAAGAATGTGATATAATATAGGCGGATGCAATGAATCAGACACCTGCAGGGCAGGCATTTGGAATGGCTGAAAAAGTGTAAGGGGAGACACTATAAATATGGGAAACAATCTCCGGGAAGTTTGGGTAGTATAAAATAAGGACAGCGGTTTTCTGCATTGGCATGGAGGGAGAGGCATCATATGGGCAGGGCTGTTGCGAGTATGAATTTGAGGTGTACTATGGAACAGTATATAATAAGGGGTGGAAACCCATTAGTCGGTGAAGTGGAGATTGGCGGTGCTAAGAATGCAGCGCTGGGGATTTTGGCAGCAGCCATTATGACAGACGAGACGGTAATACTGGAGAATCTTCCGGAGGTGCAGGATATTAAGGTTCTGCTGGAAGCTATCAGCGGAATTGGTGCACGGGTAGATAAGATTGAAAAAGGAAAAGTGGCTATCAACGGTTCGATGATTGGCGATGTAAGCGTTGAGTATGAATATATAAAGAAAATCAGGGCTTCTTATTATCTGCTGGGAGCGCTTTTGGGAAAATATAAAAAGGCAGAAGTTCCGCTTCCGGGCGGGTGCAATATTGGCAGCAGGCCGATTGACCTGCATCTGAAAGGATTTAAGGCTCTTGGAGCGGAAGTACGTATTCAGAATGGTTCGATTGTGGCGCAGGCTGAGAAGCTGCAAGGCAGCCATATATTCCTGGATACTGTTTCCGTAGGGGCAACCATCAATATCATGATGGCGGCGTCTATGGCGGAAGGACGTACGATTATTGAAAATGCGGCAAGGGAGCCTCACGTGGTAGATGTGGCAAACTTCCTGAACAGCATGGGAGCGAATATCAAAGGTGCGGGAACAGATGTCATCCGTATCCGGGGCGTTGAGAAGCTTCACAAGACGGAATATTCGATTATTCCAGATCAGATAGAAGCAGGAACCTTTATGTTTGCAGCGGCAGCAACAAAGGGTGATGTGATGGTGAAGAACGTGATACCAAAGCATTTAGAAGCCACTACGGCGAAGTTGGAAGAGATTGGGTGTGAAGTAGAGGAATTTGATGATGCAGTCCGGGTAGTGGCGTCGAAACGTTTGCTGAATACACATGTAAAGACGCAGCCTTACCCCGGATATCCCACGGATATGCAGCCGCAGATTGGCGTGGCGCTTTCTCTGGCATCGGGAACAAGTATTGTGACGGAGAGTATTTTCGAAAACCGTTTTAAATATGTTGCCGAACTTGTCCGGATGGGAGGTATGGTAAAGGTTGAGGGGAATACAGCAATTATTACAGGAGTAGATAAGCTCACAGGGGCACAGGTAAGTGCGCCGGATTTGAGAGCAGGAGCCGCGCTTGTGATTGCAGGTCTGGCGGCAGAAGGGATTACGATTGTAGACGATATCGTGTATATTCAGCGGGGATATGAGAATTTTGATGCCAAGCTGCGAGGGCTTGGGGCGGAGATTGAAAAAGTAACCAGCGAGAAAGAAATTCAGAAATTTAAATTCAAAGTAGTATAATTTACGGAGGCGGGTAAAATCGTGCAGATTTACCCGTCTCTATCTTATTTTATATCTTTGCAGGCGGACTTAAGAATATTTATGAACATAAGAAATTTCGACAGACAGTGCGCGGACCTGTTCAGGCGGCAGAGTTTGAAGAACGATTTTTGTCCGCAAACCATGCGGCTTCATAAGAAGCAGAGGTTTCTTACCCTCTTAAAGTAGAACATGAATCTTCCTGTTTCGATGGGGTTCATGGGAGAAAATACCCGAAAAACCGAGGTTTTCAGGCTGTTTTTGTCGGACGATTTTACTTTGCAAATGGAAAATCTGAGGCTATAATGGCGGTGAAAAAAGCGAAGCGGCCTGGGGTTACAGGCAGCGGCAAAAAAGGGGGAAGATCTATGTTAGAAATTATGCAGCAAAACGTTTTACTCTACGGAATAGCGGTTCTGGGTATCTGGGGGGTGGCCAGCCAGATTATCCTGCGGATCGTATATGATAAGCTTATCCACGATATGGAAAAACCGGCGTTTGCCAAGGGAAAATATGTAAAGCACCTGAAACAAAAATATAATGTTTATAAACGGATACAATCAGGAACAGATAATGTGAACATTTTTATTCAGAAGAGTTTAATGGAATATAAATTTTTAGGTATGAACCTGCATACCTGGAGGCGGATGGGAGGCGCAGTATTTGTGCTGTGTGCAGTTGTGGGAGCCGTGGGATGGTATTTTGCCGGAACTCTGCAGCTGGCAGAGGAGATAAGACAGAATTATTTGTGGGCGGTACTGGCATCCGCGCTTTTGATTGCGGGGGCATATGGGGTTACGGATACGGGATATCGGAGAAAGTATCTGGAGACTGGGCTCCGAAGCTTGTTTTCCGGCAGCAGCGCGCAGACAATACAGGCGGCAGACTTGCCTGAACAGCGTACAGAGGCTGTAAAAGAGGAAGTGAAACCGGAAAGAAAACCTTTCCCAATAAGAGCTTCTGCGGAGAAAAAGAAACGGGGAAAATCTATGGAGACGAAAGCCCAGAGGGACAAGCGTGAACTAAAAGAAAATCTGGCGAAGCTTAAGGAAGGCGCCGCAGAGACGGCAGCGGCTGAGGGCAGCCGCAAGAGGAATACAGAAATTTTACAACAGATGGATCCCGCAGAACAGGAAAGAGTTATCCGCGAGGTGCTGAAAGAATTTCTGTGATTATGTCTTGATAATATGATGTAAGTTTGCTAGAATGAGGGATGAATACAGGCAGTTTTTAAGATGCCGGTAAAAAGAACAAGAAAGAGGAGTGTTTGAAATGGCAGAGAAAATTACATTTGACTATTCAAAGGCAATAGGTTTTATCGGTGAGAACGAGATAGCGCCGATGGAAAAACTGGTACAGGATGCCAGAGAAGTCCTGGTAAGCAGGACAGGGGCAGGAAATGATTTCCTGGGATGGATTGATTTGCCTGTAGATTATGATAAAGAAGAGTTTGGCAGGATTCAGAAAGCTGCTGAAAAAATTAAATCGGACAGCGAGGTGCTGGTGGTAATCGGCATTGGCGGCTCCTATCTGGGAGCGAGGGCAGCGATTGAATTCCTGCGTCACGGCTTTTACAATATGGTTTCGAAAGAAATCCGCAAGACGCCGGAAATATACTTTGTAGGAAACAGCATCAGCAGCACTTATTTAGCGCAGTTAATCGATGTCATCGGGGACAGGGATTATTCTGTTAATATCATATCAAAGTCGGGAACTACCACGGAACCGGCGATTGCTTTCCGTATCTTCAAGGACATGCTGGAGAAGAAATATGGAAAAGAAGAGGCAGCAAAGAGAATCTATGCGACTACCGACAAGGCAAGGGGAGCCTTAAAGAATCTGGCGACAGAGGAAGGCTATGAAAGTTTTGTAGTGCCGGACGATGTAGGCGGAAGATTTTCTGTACTGACCGCAGTGGGGCTTCTTCCAATCGCAGTCAGCGGGGCTGACATCACGAAGCTTATGGAAGGCGCGGCAGCCGGAAGAAAACGTGCTATGGAAGCTGACTTTGCAGAAAACGACGCATTAAAATATGCGGCAGTCCGTAATATCCTGCTCAGAAAAGGCAAATTAGTTGAGATATTGGCGAACTATGAGCCGAGCCTGCACTATGTATCCGAGTGGTGGAAACAGTTATACGGTGAGTCCGAAGGAAAAGATCAGAAGGGTATTTTCCCTGCATCTGTAGACCTTACTACAGACCTTCATTCTATGGGACAGTTCATTCAGGACGGAAGCCGTATCATGTTTGAGACCGTAATGAACGTGGAAAAACCACGGTGTGAGCTGGTTATCGGTGAGGAGCCGTCAGATTTGGATGGCCTGAATTATCTGGCAGGAAAAACGGTTGATTTTGTAAACAAGAGTGCTATGAACGGAACCATTCTTGCACATACGGATGGAAACGTGCCGAACCTGGTCGTAAACATCCCGGAACAGAATGAGTACTATTTAGGTGAGCTGTTCTATTTCTTCGAGTTTGCCTGCGGCGTCAGCGGCTATCTCCTGGGTGTGAATCCGTTCAATCAGCCGGGAGTTGAGAGTTATAAGAAAAATATGTTTGCCCTGCTTGGAAAGCCGGGCTACGAAGCAGAGAGAGAAGAGCTGTTAAAGAGATTATAAAAATTAAACGGGGGAGACAGTCCGCAAGGAAACTGTCTCCCTTCTCTCTACCGTAGCAGGATGGATGCCATACCGGATAGTTACGTCTACAAATCTTTTTTCTAAAAGGCAAAAGCCTGTTGGCATAGCCAGAGCGTCACACAGCTGTACTAAGCGGTCATAATCGTCATAAACGGCATTTGCAATAAATTCCTCCATAAACAGGTAAGCATCGTCGCTTATGTCAAATTCACCAATAGAAGTGTTAATACCCTGAATCATAAACGCATGAGAAATACATATCTGCGCTGCTTTTTCCCATCCTCGCTCTATGCAATAACGATAACCGTCTATCAGATGTTTTTCTGAACTCACTCCGGCATAACGTCCGACGTCGTGTAGTATTATGTTTATCATATGATGTCAAATTTAATATACGAAATAGAGCCAAATGTGTCAATCGAATATCAGCTGCTTATAGAAAAAAGGCATTCATACAGGTGTGTGTAAAGAATTTTCAAAAAGTAATTGACAAAACTGTATCTGCTGTATATATTGTTAATATACAGATAGAAAAGGAGAGAGTAGATGAACGTTTTTATTGATAATAAGCGGGGCGCGCCGATTTATGATCAGATTTATTCCCAGATTAAAGCACAGATAATAAATGGGGAACTTAAGGAAGATGAGGCGCTGCCATCTATTCGAAATCTGGCGAAAGATTTGCGCATCAGCGTGATTACTACGAAGCGGGCGTATGATGAGCTGGAAAGAGAAGGATTTATCTATACGCTTCCGGCGAAAGGGTGTTTTGTAGCACCGAAAAATGTGGAATTGCTTCGTGAGGAGAGCCTGAAAAAGATAGAGGAATATATGCAGAAGATTGCGCAGCTTGCGGTATCCTGCGGTCTGAGCAAAGAAGAAGTTGTTGAAATGTTTATGATGAACTGGGAGGAATAAAGGATGAATGCATTAGAAATCAAGGGACTGACGAAAGCGTACAGGGATTTTCGCCTGGATTCTTTGGATTTAGTATTGCCGAGCGGGTGCATTATGGGGCTTATTGGGGAAAATGGGGCAGGAAAGAGTACGACGATTAAATTGATTTTAAATATAATCCGAAGAGATGCGGGTACGATTACCATTATGGGAAAGGACAATAGGAAAAATGTACAATTGATGAAAGAAGATGTGGGCATTGTATTGGATGACGTGGGATTTCCTGAGTGCCTGACCGGGAAACAGGTGGGAAAAATCATGCGGAATACTTATAGGAACTGGGACAATAAGGCATATGAAGATTATCTTAGGAAATTTTCTGTTCCGATGGATAAAGAGTTTAAGGATTTTTCGAGGGGAATGAAGATGAAACTTGGGATAGCAGTGGCTATGTCCCATGATCCGAAGCTGCTGATTTTGGATGAGGCGACCAGCGGACTCGACCCGGTAGTGCGCGACGAGGTGGTGGAGATGTTGAATGAATTCACCAGGGATGAGGGACATTCTATTTTGATTTCTTCCCATATTGTAAGTGATTTGGAGAAGCTTTGCGACTACATTGCATTTTTACATAAGGGGAAGCTGCTGCTCTGTGAAGAAAAGGATGCTCTTTTAGAAGAATTCGGGATTATCCATTGTGCTCCGGAGACTTTGAGGGAGCTGGACGCATCTGCGGTGAAAGGAAAGAAAGAGACGGCATATGGGGCAGAGGCGATTGTGAAGCGTAATGCGGTTCCTGTGGGAATGGATGTTAGTCCGATAGGCATAGAAGAATTGTTTGTGTTTATGGTAAAGGAGGGGAAATAATTATGAAAGGGCTGCTTTTGAAAGAGTCTTATATGATAAATAAATATTGCCGTATGTACTTGGTGCTGGTATGTATATTTGGAGCGGTTTTTGTAATATCGGGAAATGAATTTATGATGTTTTACCCGGTGGTGCTTACGGGAATCATACCAATGAGCCTGATTTCCTATGACGAAAGAAGCAAATGGTACGTATATGCAGAAGCGTTTCCTTATAGCCGGAAGCAGATTGTTTCGGCAAAATATTTAATTACGCTGTTCTATCTGTTGGCAGCAGTTGTTATACTTGCAGCGGCAGGAGTGATAAAAAGTGTTCTGTTTCCAGGCGGAGAAATGAGCATAAAAGAATATCTTTTCGTTGTTAGTACGGTTCCGTTAGCTGGTCTTTTTATACCAAGTATTATGCTGCCCCCAGTGTTTAAAATGGGCGCTGAGAAGGGACGTATTGTTTACTATGTCGAGATTTTTGCAATAGCCTTGATTTTTGGTATTTTTTCAGAGTTCCAGGCGGAACTTGCACGGTGGCTTGCGTATTTTGGAAGCCTGATAGTACCCATAGCGATTGCAGGGATGCTGCTGCTTTTTGGGATTTCGTGGATGCTGTCTGTGAAGTTCTATGAGCAGAGAGAATTATAGAGAGTTTTGTTTAAAACATAGCTGTAAAAATGAAATGCTGAGAACAAGGATAATACAAGACTGATAAATATGAAGTAGATTTGCAGTTAAGAGCAGAGGAGCTTTAAATTCTTCTGCTCTTATTTGTTTTATAAAGTATATAGGAAATGAGGTGCTATTTAATTCTTAAAAGGATATAGAACAGTAAGACGGTTACTGGTTTATTGAATAAGATTATAATGGATTATAGACAAAATATATGATAAAATGACTTTAAGTTTTGATTGTAAACAAAGAAAAAGTTTTTTGACGCTATAAATGAGAGGGGAGGATGATAAAATGTCGGAGATTACAATTATAAAGGGTGAAGAATTTAAGATAGCGGTAAAAAAAGAAATTAAGCGGGATGATATTTTTATAAGCGAATACAGGCGGGCGGCAGTTATGTTGGATGAGATTGCTGGGGCCTTGAAGGAGACCGAAAAAGAAAAAGAAGTTTGTTCATGGAAGGAGAGTGATTTTGAAAATAATATTATTGCATTTTGCGGGGAGCGGGGAGAAGGAAAAAGCAGTGTGATGATGAGCTTTGCCAATGCGGTGTATGAGGATAAAAACAAAAAAAATATTATTTTTGAAGAATGTAAAAACTTAAAGAATCTGAAATTTGCAGAGCCGATTTTGATAGATCCGTCTTTGTTTGATGATGTACATAATGTGCTGGATATTGTATTGGCAAAGCTTTTTAGGCGCTTTTGTGCATATTATGAAAAAGATAACCAGAGTATGGGCGAACAGGCAAGGGAGCGTTTGCTCAATCGGTTTCAGACAGTTTACCGTTATGTTTCGCTGATTAATAACCAGAAACAAATGCTGGACGATGAATTTGATTATGAAGGAAATATCACCAAATTGAAGAAGCTGGGAGAAAGCTCTGCACTGAAAGAGGAATTGGGGAAATTGGTGGAAGAGTATCTGAAAGTTATGGGCGGATATGAAAAAGAGAGTCAGCTTCTGCTTGCAATTGATGACTTGGACTTGTGCAGTGCAAACGCTTACAGGATGACGGAACAGATTCGGAAGTATTTAATTATTCCCCACGTATTTATTGTTATAAGTGTGAAGATTGAGCAGTTGGAGCTGTGTATCCGGGAGAAGAACCTGAAAGATTTTCAGGAAATTTATAAAAATAAAGAAGAGAATATATATGGGCAGTTAAACAGGGAAGTAGAGGTGATGGCTGAGCGGTATGTGGCAAAGCTGATTCCCAAAAAAAGGAGGATTTATCTTCCTAAAGTACAGAATTTTGAGGAAGTACATATTGTCTACAAAGAAACGCAGGAAGGGGAAAAGCTATGGGATTCTAATGAAAAGAAGGGCTTTATTTGTGCAGTGCTGGATTTGATTTATGACAGGACAGGAATGCGCTTTTTGCCGGAAGAGGGTGGGAGCAGCTATCTGCTGCCAAATAACCTGAGGGATATGATTAGCTGGATGGCGGTAATCGCGGAAATGGAAAATCCGGAAGGCAAGGATGCTGTTTATCTCCAGAATATAAAAAGGTTTGAAAAATATTTTCACGAATGGACAGAAGATAGCCTGGAGCTATATAATGGATTGACTTTGCAGGATATAGGAAATATGAAAGCGTTTCATTTGCATAGGGCGGCGCGGTGTATATTGGAAGAAATGCGGCAGGATATTGACAGGAAATTTGCGGAACAATCCGAAACATTTATAACGAATCAGCCGGCTGGTTTTTCCCAGATCATGAGTTGTCTTGAGAATTTAAAAAACAGGCTGATGGATATGCATAAAGGGGCAAGTATTTGTCAGCTGCGCACGTTGTATACGATAAAGCTGAATAAATTTTTGAGAAATAGCCAGAGTGATGAAATAGTAAAGTTTCTGGGCGGATATATCTGGGGAAAAGGGTTTTCAGGTTTGATTCCGGCGTATGGGAACACGAAGATCGACCGCTCCCGATTTTCTATAGGGATGGTCAAAGCTTTTAATAAAATCTTGGAAAAAGTAGATAAAAATGCAGAAGGCTTGGAGATTCCTGAGGATGTGAAACGGTATACGCTGTCTAATATTCCAGGGCAGAACCGGGAGTCTTATATAAAAGCGTGGACGCTTTTGGGACTGCTTTCAAACCCGCAAAATGATAAAGGGGAACCCCAATCTTTGACGGATGGCGCACTTATATCGGGAAACAGGCAGCCATCTAATCATATTCAAATTAGCCTGGAAAATTATCTGGCAGGCTTATGCAGCCTGGATTTCATGTATGAAAAGATGGGGATGAGTCTGCTTGGTATAGAGGATGAAGAATTTCAAGAGGTAACTGCGGTTTTGGCGGATAAAAATCAGGCGGGTATTCAATGCGCAAGAACAATTGCTTCAAATGTGGACGTGGCGCTGGGAGTCAGGGGCTACTGCATGAAAAACCGGAATTACAAGGAAAGGACAAAAGATGAAACAGAGCGCAGCCGGAGGCTGGCAGAACTTTTCTTTAAAAATGTGGCGGACTATATGGAGCAGCAGGGAATGAAGTATAAGTCGTATGATTTGGATACTTTTTCAGTAGGCGCAACGGAGAATGGAATTTATATCAGCGAATTGTATGCGGAGCTTTTGGATTTGAGTATACAAGATAGGGAGTTAAAGAACCAGCAGGAAGAAAGTGAGCAAATGGAAAAAGCTCTGGCAGAGTTCAGAAGGAATCTGGAAGAAATCCCGGAGATTTGGAGCCCGAAATCAGTTAGGGTAGTCAGGAGGATAACTAGCACAGGAGCAGAATCGGTTAAGAGAAACATGGATAATCTGGCTACTGCCGTGAGGAATTATATGTGGGAAAATAAAAAGCAGCCAGAAGGCTTGGAAGTAGAAGGACTATGCCAATTATATGAAAGGGTTATGGAGGGTTATCTGAAAGGTAAAAGGAGACAATTGCCGGAAGAAGTGAAAGAAGAGTATGAAAGGCTTGCGGCAGTTTTGGATAACATGAAAACAGAGGCAGATGAGAATTAAAACAGCGCACGAAAAGAGGAGCATATATGGATATCGAAAAAGGGAGCTTGGAGATATTATTTTTGAAAATTCCATATAATAAAATTTCAGCCAGGCAATCCATAGGCGGGGGACGGCACGATTATGGCAAAGTTTCGGAAGAACTGTACATGCAGTATGCCCAAAGTGTCTTTTCGAACTATTCGGAAGACGAAAGACGGAATCATTATCTGAAATTAGTCCAGGATATGAAGCAAAATCCAGAAGGGAAGCCGAATGTTTTCTGGTTTATTATGGGAATTGCAAAGAGGGTGCTCACATATGACGGGAGTGAGATTGCATGTAAATTTGACGAGATGCTGCGGTGGAGGGAGATATCCTTTCAATTGGGGCAGGACTTTTTTACCTGTGCATTTTTGGCAGCGCATGATTTAGAGTGGGGATATCGTTGCAAAAGTTTTTCATGGCAGCCAATTATACGCAGCGATAACAGCCGGTTACATAATATTTTGGAACAGGGGATGGCAGAAAACCATTTTCATCTAACGGGTTCTACAAAGGTGTTTGAGCTGAATTGGATATGTGTGATGAATCTGATTGATGGGAGATGGCATGATTTCAGGAAGATTCCCGGCGCTCTGCAGATTCATCAGGCGGACAGGGTCAGGAAGGAAGGGAAACAGGAGAACTTTTATGCGGAGTGCCAGAGAGCAGCGCTTTACAGGGTATATCTGTTTGCAGTCGTAAAAGGGAATGAAGGATTAAAAAAGATAGTTTTAAAAATTATAGAAAAGACAAATGGCAATATCCCGACAGAGCTGTTGGTGGGAGAGATCCAGGATGCTATAGTCCTGGCAAAACATGCTTATGGCGCGCGGGTGGAGGACAAATATATTTTGGACTATGCGTTTGAAAAGGATATGATAGACTGCAATCAGAGAGAGAATTATTTGTTGGCAGGCGAACGCCGATTTTTGTATGAATGTTACAAGGCGTGTGTTTCCGGGGATTTTTGTGCTTATGAAAAAAATCTGTTTTATGTGTATCTCTCTATTCGTACCCATTTTCGGGGGGAATTGATTCAGGTAAACAGGCAGGTGGGATTTGAGAATTTCAGCAGATATCAGGACAGAAAGGAGATTTTTATTGAAGGGCAGAAGGAATATGAGGATGAGCTGATCCGGCTGGCTTTAAATGGAACGCTGGGAAGCCAGAATATAGTTTCCCTGGAGGCGCGTATATGTCCCAAAAAGAGCGCTTTAAAGCTGTATGATGCTATTAAGAAGAATCAGGGAATTGTGAACGGGAATTCTGACAGAAGTAAAGAGAAGGAAAAACGATTAGATGAAAAGCAGGCAGAAAAGGTTATCTATGTATTGCATTTTCCCAAACAAAGAGACAAAGAATTCTGTGCAGGTTTGCCTAGAAACCATAATGTGAGGGCGGATACCAGAAAAAAAGCCAGGAGTATTGCATCACTGTTGGAAAAAGAAACAGATGTGAATGGAAAAATCAGGGGAATTGATACGTGTTCCAGTGAAATCCATTGCAGGCCAGAGGTATTTGCCCAGGCATTCCGGTATCTATTGGATTTGGAATTTTCGCGCGGGAAAGGAACGCGCCGGCGGCATGACAGGGAGGAAGTGAGAACGAAGCTGCATGCTACGTATCATGCGGGAGAGGATTTTTTTGATATTGTAGATGGACTGCGGGCAATAGATGAAACCCTTTTGTTTTGTGGCTTAAAAAGGGGAAGCAGGATTGGGCACGGCCTTGCCATGGGGATAAATCCCGGCGAGTACTATAAAGATAAAGGGCATAAGCTGGTAATGCCGAAACAGCTTTTGCTGGATGACATTGCCTGGCTGTTAAGCAAAGCGGAAGAGACGGGCTGCATCATAGAGAACCGTCTGAAGGCAGAGCTTAAAGAAAAGTATTGCAGTTTGTACGATGAGATTTACCGGGAACATGTGAGGGGTAAGTTTAAGGCGTCTGTGGCAGAATATTATCAGAGCTGGAAACTTAGAGGGGACAATCCGCAGGTATATCGTCTGGAGAAACAGGAGTTTTTAAAAAGGCTAGAACAAACGCCGCTGCTCAGGTTTGACAGATATGAGTTCAATGACAGGGTCAGTAACCATATCAGAAAAATAGAATCCTGCAGGGAACTGTATTTTGCCTATCATTACCATCAGAAGGTGCGGGAGATTGGAGATGAGAGGATAGAATTAAAGGTAGACCAGCGGTATGAGGCGCTTATATGTCAGATCCAGGATAAAATGATTCAGCAATTGGTACACAGAGGGATTGGAATTGAAACAAACCCTTCATCAAACTATTTGATAGGAACTATCACAAAATATGAGGAACATCCAATCCTGCGGTTTAATTCAAGAAAGCTGAAGCCAGTTCAGCCGAATGAGTCCTTGAACGTATCAATTAATACAGACGACCAGGGAGTATTTGATACTTCACTGGAAAATGAATATGCGCTTATGACTCTGGCATTGAGAAAAGCAAAAGATAAGGGCGGTAAACTGCTGTATGATATTGAGGATATTTATGAATGGATAGATTATGTCCGCAAAATGGGGTTAGAGCAGGTGTTTTCATAAATAATCCCCTGCATTTTCGTTGTTTAAGGCGAAAATGCAGGGGATTTTCTCTACATATCAAAAAACCAGTCCTTTTCTCTCTTAACCCGCCTGCGCCTTTTGGGGGGCGCTGTCTGCGGCGGCTGTGGAGAACGGGGCGGCTGCTCGTCGATTCCCCAGTCATTTGCCCGTGTAGGGTCCTGCCAGTTTGGGGAATAGGTTTCATCCCGGGGGCTGTCGATATCGATGGCTTCTTCGTCAAGCCATTCCTCTTCTGATTCCTGATAAGTCCGTTCCGGACGCTGCCAGTAATCATCCTGTGTACCATGTGATGATGAGTAGCCGTTTTGCTGCCGGCGGGGTAAGTCATGATAGTCATTCTGCGGCGAATAGGGCGATTCATGATAGCTCTCCTGCTGTCGGTAAGAAGAAGGCTTACGGCAGCTATCATGCGGCTGATAAGGCGGTTCGCGATAAGTCTCTGGCTGCCGCCAGGGAGTGTCCGCATAACCATCCGGGGCATAAGGCGGCTGCCGATATCCTTCCGGTTCCCGGTAAGGAGGCGCTGGATATCCACCCTGTCTGTAAGGCCGGGGTGGATATGGTGCGTCAGGATATTCGTCATCGTATCCGGGAGTATCTTTAAACCGCTTTTTCTTTCCGCGCATTTTCTGATTCTTTTTCGGGCGGAAAATGGTTTTCCGTCCTGTCCATCCGACGATGCGCACCAGAAGGATTCCAAAGAAGATTCCTATGCTGTCGATGCATACATCTTTTGCGGAAGGGCTGCGCCCTGCTACCAGGGACTGATGATATTCGTCTCCGCAGGCAAAAGCTACGCAGATGAAACCTGCCGTCAGCATCAGCAGAAAGCCATGCAGGCCGTATACATAAAGTGGGAAAGCCACAGCCACGGCAAGGGCAAAGTATTCAGCCATATGTGCCAGTTTCCGTGTGATGAAATGGATTTTATCTGCCCATTCTGCAATCTGCCATTCTTCTAGGTTCGCATCGAAAATGTAGTCGGCAGCCTCGATGATTTTGTAGCTGGCTTTGTAGCTTATCTGTGAGGAAACCTCCCCCGGCTGGGCGGAAAAGGAGAAAATCATATACATAAGCAGCAGCGCCGGAAGAAACGACAACGGCTTTAATAAACTTCGAATCATAAATTTGTACCTCCTTTTAAGAGAGTGTCCAGGGTCAGCCTATCATAACACTTTGGAGGTCTGCTGTCCAGAGGCATTTACCCCAATCCCAGCAGGCGTGTGGCAAACTGGAAGTAAACCAGCAGTGAGATCGCATCTACAATCGTGGTGATAAACGGGCTTGCCATAACAGCCGGGTCGAATCCGAGCCGGGATGCAATCAGCGGCAGGGTACAGCCTACAACCTTTGCACAGAAGATTGTGACAAACAGCGTCAGGCAGATGGTGAATGCCACCAGTATCGTCAGGTGGTCGACCAGCAGCAGTTTTCCGAAATTGCACACAGCGAGGGTAAGCCCACAGAGTAAGGCTACACGGACTTCCTTCCAGATGACGCGGAAAATATCACGGAACTCTACTTCTTTCAAAGAAATTCCGCGGATTACGGTTACGGATGCCTGGCTTCCTGAGTTTCCCCCGGTATCCATCAGCATGGGGATGTAGGCAGTCAGGACAACATATTTTGACAGGGCGTCTTCGAAGCTGGTAATGATAAATCCGGTAAAAGTCGCGGAAATCATCAGGAGCAGCAGCCAGGGCATACGGCTTTTCCAGAGGTCGAAGGTGGTCTGTTTCAGGTATGGTTTATCTGCCGGGACGATAGCCGCCATCTTTTCAATATCTTCGGTGGTTTCCTCTTCCATGACGTCCAGCACATCGTCAATAGTGACAATGCCCACCAGACGTTCTTCACGGTCAACCACGGGCATAGCCAGGAATCCATACTTGGAGAACTGCCGGGCAACGGTCTCCTGATCCTCCAGGGTAGATACGGAAATGATATTTTCTTCCATCAAATCTTCCATCGTTTCTTCAGAACTTGCCATAATCAAGTCGCGGATAGTCACGACGCCCATAAGCTGCCTGCCTTTTGCGCAGATATAGCAGTTGTTAATCGTCTCCTTATTAATGCCGCTGCGGCGGAGATGCAGGATGGCTTCTTCCGCGGTCATTTTTGGGCGCAGTTCTACAAACTCTGTAGTCATGATGCTGCCGGCAGAGTCGTCAGGGTACTGCAGGATGGTATTAATCATCTTGCGCTTTTCTGCGTCTGCCTGGATAAGAATGCGCTTTACTACATTGGCAGGCATTTCTTCTACGAGGTCAACGGCATCATCGACGTAGAGCTCATCTACGACTTCTTTCAGTTCGTTATCGGAGAACCCTTTAATCAGCATATGCTGTGTGTCGGGTTCCATTTCAACAAAAGTATCGGCAGCAAGCTCCTTAGGGAGCAGGCGGTATAGAAGAGGAACTGTTTCCTCGGGAATATCTTCAAACAGAGAAGCCACATCAGCGGCGTTCATTGTAGTGAGGATATCACGGAGCGTTGCATACTTCTTCTCCTCTGCCAGCGATTTGATACTTTTTTTGAGGGTTTCAAAAGCATCGGTCATTGGTCTTTCCTCCTATTTATATTTTCTGTATATACTTTACCGGAAAAACGGAAAAGTACAGATAGTGAGTAAAGACACAACAAAAGAACCGTATAGAGAAATCAGCAGCCAAACGGACACATAGGTGTACATCTGCCGCATAAAGGAACCTTTGCCGTGCCGCTACTGCAACTGTCTGCGTCCATAAAACTGCCTCCTTTCAAAGAATTTTTAAAAAGTCAAATAAAAAACCACTGCCTGAACAGTGGTGCGCATAAAAAAATCCGCAGACCGTTCAAGCTTTAGCATCACAGGGCGTGAAACTGCATTAGGTAACGCCTTCTACGACGTCACCTGCTGACCTTCTCGTTGTGTCTCCACAGCTTCGCGGCAGCAGTCCATATCCCTGCGGTAGCCTCACCTACCGAATCAACGATATTGTTTACGATATCTATATCTAATCTACACGTTTCGGTTTGCTTTGTCAATATTTAAATTTAATCTATGTGCGTATCCGTAACAGTAAAGCCGAAGGCTGAACTGTTACGCGTATCCAAGAAAAGTATATAAAATAGTATGCAGATATGCTATACTTAAAAAAATTTGAGATTTTCAATATAAAGGAAGGATGTATGCAGCATATGGCAGATGAGACGAAAATACAGCTTTTTGAGCAGAAACCTGTCCCGGCGGCGGTTGTGAAACTGGCGGTTCCTACGGTTATCAGCTCCCTGGTGATGGTGATTTACAATCTTTCGGACACTTTTTTTGTGGGGATGGTAAACGACCCGATACAAAATGCAGCAGTCACGCTCGCGGCTCCCGTACTGCTGGCATTTAATGCGGTAAACAATCTGTTCGGGGTGGGAAGCTCAAGTATGATGAGCCGCGCTCTGGGAAAGAAAGATTATGATACGGTTGCACGCAGCTCGGCGTTCGGGTTCTACTGCGCCCTGCTGTGCGGGATTTTGTTTTCGGCAGTTTATACGGGGGGCAGCAGCCTGTTCCTAAAACTGCTGGGTACAGATGCGGAGACAGTAGCCGCGACTGTGGAATACTTAAAGTGGACGGTCAGCTTCGGGGCAGTCCCGGCAATCTTAAATGTAGTGATGGCGTATCTGGTGCGTTCTGAGGGGGCTACTCTTCATGCCAGCATCGGCACGATGAGCGGGTGTCTGCTGAATATTGTGCTGGATCCCATTTTTATCCTTCCGTGGGGACTGGATATGGGAGCGGCGGGAGCGGGATTTGCGACGTTCCTTTCGAACTGTTTCGCCTGCCTCTATTTCTTTGTGTTTTTGTTTGTAAAGAAGAAAAGTACCAGCGTCTGTATCCGTCCGTCTATGTTCGGGTTCCGGAAGAAAATTCTGCTGGGGGTGTGCGGCGTGGGTATCCCCGCGGCGATACAGAATATCCTGAATGTAACGGGAATGACGATTCTGAATAATTTTACTTCCGGCTATGGCTCGGACGTGGTGGCGGCGATGGGAATCGCACAGAAAATCAACATGGTGCCGCTTTATATTGCACTGGGTCTGTCACAGGGAATCATGCCTCTGGTGAGTTACAATTACGCCAGCGGAAATGGCAGGCGGATGAAAGAGGCGGTGCTGTTTTCAGTGAAGATATCGGCCGTTTTTATGGCGGCTACCACGCTAGTTTATTATATGGGGGCGGACTTTTGGACGTCGCTGTTTATGAAAAATGAAGAGATTGTCGCATATGGGGGACGCTTCCTGCAGGGTCTTTCTTTATCGCTTCCGTTCCTGGCTATTGATTTTCTGGCAGTGGGAGTTTTCCAGGCGTGCGGTATGGGGAGCTGGGCGTTTGTTTTTGCCATTTTGCGGAAAATCGTTTTTGAAATCCCGGCGCTGTATATTCTGGACATGCTGTTTCCGCTCTACGGGCTTACGTATGCCCAGTTTACGGCAGAGTTAATTTTAGCTGCCGTGGCAGTTTTGGCGCTTGCGCGGATTTTTAAAAAGATGCCGGGCGGAGTTTCAGTAGAAGGAAAAGGAGATTCTGTTTGACGAATGTAAAGATTGTATTTTCTGCGGGGATTCGCTATACTAAGCCTAAATGGGCTAAGCCCGCGGTATGAAAAGGGGGGATGACATGGAAAGCAGTATCAGGAATGGATATGGGAATAGAAGAAGATACAGAAAGACAGCGGCAGTATTCCTTATGGCTTTTTTGCTGGCAGGATGCCAGAAAGGCGAGAGAGAGCTTACCGAGGTGGAAATTGGGATGGAGGCTGTTGAAAAAGGTGATTATAAGGGCGCGCTGGCGTCTTTTGAAGCGGAGATTGCCGAAGAAGGAGATTTGCTCCGGGCGTACAGGGGTGCGGGTATGGCGTATATGGGGATGGGCGAATATGAACAGGCAGTCCGGAGCTTTGACGCGGCGCTCCATGAGACGGATGAGAAGCAGGAGGACAACAGAAAGGATATTTTGTATTATAAGGCGGCGGCGCTGTACCGGCAGCAGGATTATGACGGGACGATTGGGGTGTGCAAGGAAATTCTGGACATTGCCCAGGAGGGGGATGCGCTTTATCTGACAGGAACATGCTATCTGGAGAAGGGCGATGAAGAGGCGGCGCAGATGAACTTTGATCTGGCGGTGCAGGCCGCGCCTGAAGATTATGATATATATCTGAATATTTACGAGAGTTATAAAGAAAAGAAGCAGTCGGCGAAGGGGGCGGAGTATCTTCAGCAGGCGCTTCAGGCTGAGAGCGGAAAGCAGGAGGATGCTTATTATAAAGCCAGGATTTATTACAATCTGGAAAACTATGAGGAGGCGGGCGCGCAGCTTGCCGGGCTTTTGGAAGAAAAGAATGGGGAGGCGCTGCTCCTGATGGGGAAGATTTATCTGGCAGTAGAAGACCCTGCGCGTTCGGTCAAGATGTATGAGCAGTATCTTGCGGAAATCGGCGAGAGTATCGAAGCGTACAATGGGATTGTCCTGGCAAAAATGGCGCAGCAGGACTATGACGCAGCGCTTGCCGCTGTGGCAAAGGGATTGGCGATGGATACGGAACAGGGAAAACAATCTTTGCTCTATAATGAGATTGTGGCCTATGAACACAAAGGAGAATTTACGGCAGCGAAGATGAAGGCTGAGATTTATATGGAAAAATATCCTGCGGACGAGGCGGGACGGAAAGAGTATGAGTTTCTTTTGAACCGTTAACAGGAAGGAGGCGCAGATGGAAGCATTTGAGCTGAAAGAGATAGAAGAGCGAGTTATCCTGGTGGGAGTCCAGGAAAACAATGGGGAAGATACGGAAGAGTCCCTGCAGGAGCTGGCAGAGCTGGCGCGCACAGCGGGCGCAGAGACGGTGGGAAGCCTGATTCAGAACAGAGAGGCCATTCATCCGGGAACCTATATCGGCAAAGGAAAAATCGAGGAGCTGCGGGCGATGGCAGATATGCTGGACGCCACGGGAATCGTGTGTGATGATGAATTGTCCCCGGCGCAGCTTCGGAATCTGGAGCAGGAGCTGGATATGAAGGTTATGGACAGGACGCTGATTATCCTGGATATTTTTGCGGCGCGGGCGAGCACCAATGAAGGAAAAATACAGGTGGAGCTTGCTCAGCTGAAGTACCGTCAGGCGCGTCTGGTAGGGCTGCGGGATTCCCTTTCCAGGCTGGGGGGCGGCATCGGGACGAGAGGACCGGGTGAGAAGAAACTGGAAATGGACAGACGTCTGATTAAGGATCGTATTGCCCAGCTGAACCGGGAGCTGGCTGACGTGAAGCGCCACCGGGAAGTAACAAGGGCAAAGCGGAGTAAGAATAAGGCTCCGGTGGCGGCTATCGTGGGTTATACCAATGCAGGAAAGTCGACTCTTTTAAATACTCTGACAGGGGCGGGAGTTCTGCAGGAGGATAAACTGTTTGCAACTCTGGATCCCACAACGCGGATGCTGGAGATGGAAGGGGGAGCGCAGATTCTGCTTACGGATACGGTAGGATTTATACGCAAACTGCCTCATCATTTGATAGAGGCGTTCCGCAGTACCCTGGAAGAAGCGAAGTATGCCGATATTATTCTTCATGTGGTGGACGCATCGAACCCGCAGATGGAAAAGCAGATGTATGTGGTCTATCAGACGCTGGCGAATCTGGGCGTGAAGGACAAGACGATGGTGACGCTGTTTAACAAACAAGACAGAATAGCGGAAAAGGAAAACCTGCGAGACTTTAAAGCAGATTACTGTCTGAAGATTTCCGCAAAAACAGGGGAGGGGCTGGAGGAGATGAAGTCTCTTCTGGAAAAGCTTCTCCGGGAGCGCAGTATCCTGATTGAACGGCTTTATCCTTACGGGCAGGCAGGGCTTATCCAGCTTATAAGAAAGCACGGGCAGCTTCTGGAGGAGGAATACCGCCCCGAGGGCATCTATGTGAAAGCGTACGTGCCTGTGGAGATTTATGGAACTGTGGCGCTGTAAGGATGCGGCGTGGTATTCATAATATGTCTCATTTATTCATAAAAACACTACATTTTGTAATGGCGAAACAAAATTGTCATATATGTAGTGCTTTTTGTGTTGACGCTGTAATATATCTCTGTTAGAATAGAACGTGCCGATTCAGCCGGGCTGGACGGCTGTGACAAATGAAGAAAATATTAAGCGCGCATTTGGGGCGCATACGATATGTTTCGCATGGAAGGAGAAGCGGTATGTTCAAAGTAGTAAAAAGAGACGGAGAAGTCGCGGAATTTAATCTGGAGAAGATTTCCGATGCAATTGCCAAGGCATTTGACGCCACGGAGAAGCAGTATAACGGAGATATGACGGGGCTTCTTGCTCTGCGGGTGACGGCGGATTTCCAGCCGAAGATTAAGAATGAGCTGATTGACGTGGAGAGCATCCAGGACAGCGTAGAGGAGGTGCTGGTTCAGACCGGATACGCTGATGTAGCCAAGGCATATATCCTGTACCGGAAACAGAGAGAAAAAATCAGGAATATGAAGTCTACAATTCTGGATTATAAGGAGATTGTAAACAGCTATGTAAAGGTAGAGGACTGGCGTGTTAAGGAAAATTCTACCGTGACTTATTCCGTGGGAGGGCTGATTCTGAGCAATTCCGGCGCGGTGACCGCCAACTACTGGCTTTCAGAAATTTATGATGAAGAGATTGCAGACGCCCACAGGAATGCGGATATCCATATCCACGACTTGTCCATGCTTACCGGGTATTGCGCGGGCTGGTCGTTAAAGCAGCTGATTACAGAAGGGCTGGGAGGCATTGAGGGGAAAATTACTTCAGCGCCCGCCAAACATCTTTCCGTGCTCTGCAACCAGATGGTGAATTTCCTCGGAATTATGCAGAATGAGTGGGCGGGGGCACAGGCGTTTTCTTCCTTTGACACCTATCTGGCGCCTTTTGTAAAGGCAGACAATCTTTCGTATCAGGAAGTGAAGAAGTGCATCGAGTCTTTTATCTATGGGGTAAACACACCGAGCCGGTGGGGGACGCAGGCGCCGTTTTCGAATATTACGCTTGACTGGACGGTGCCGGATGATCTGGCGGAGCTTCCGGCAATCGTGGGCGGAAAGCCGATGGACTTCTGCTATAAAGACTGCAAGAAAGAGATGGATATGGTAAACCGCGCTTTTATCGAAACGATGATTGAGGGGGATGCGAACGGAAGGGGGTTTCAGTATCCGATTCCGACTTATTCCATCACGCAGGATTTTGACTGGTCAGATACGGAAAATAACCGCTTGCTCTTTGAGATGACGTCAAAATATGGAACGCCTTATTTTTCAAACTATATCAACAGCGATATGGAGCCAAGCGACGTGCGGAGCATGTGCTGCCGCCTGCGCCTGGATTTGCGGGAACTGCGCAAAAAAACAGGGGGATTCTTTGGTTCCGGGGAGAGCACCGGGAGCGTGGGCGTGGTTACGGTTAACCTGCCGAGGATTGCCTATCTTTCCAAGAATGAGAAGGAGTTTTATAAGCGGCTTGACCATATGATGGATATTTCCGCACGTTCCCTGAAAATTAAGAGGGATGTTGTCAGCAAGCTTCTGGACGAAGGACTGTATCCGTATACGAAACGTTATCTGGGAAGTTTTGACAGTCATTTTTCCACGATTGGGCTGATTGGCATGAATGAAGTGGGGCTGAATGCCGTGTGGCTCAGGAAAGACTTGACACATGCGGAGACGCAGACTTTTGCTAAGGAAGTGCTCAACCATATGAGGGAGCGTCTGGTTATGTATCAGGAGGAGTACGGAGATCTCTACAACCTTGAGGCGACTCCGGCAGAGTCCACCACATACCGCCTGGCGAAGCATGACAGGCAGAGGTGGGCTGATATCCGGACAGCAGGCAGGGAAGGGGATACCCCGTATTATACGAACAGTTCCCATCTCCCGGTAGAATTTACGTCCGATATTTTTGACGCGCTGGATATTCAGGATGAACTGCAGACGCTGTATACGTCGGGAACTGTGTTCCATGCGTTTTTAGGCGAGAAACTTCCCGACTGGAAGGCGGCGGCAAATCTGGTCAGGAAGATTGCGGAGAATTATAAACTGCCGTATTATACGCTGTCACCGACGTATTCTGTGTGTAAGAAGCACGGCTATATCACGGGAGAGCATTTTACCTGCCCGACCTGCGGGGAGACGGCGGAAGTTTACAGCCGTATCACGGGGTATTACCGTCCGGTTCAGAACTGGAATGACGGTAAGGCTCAGGAGTATAACAACCGCCAGCTCTATGATATCGGAAATTCATGCCTGAAAAAAGTACACAGCAGCATTGTCACGGTATCGAAGGAAGATGTGAAGATTGAGCCGGTAGAGAGTAAGAAGTATCTGTTTACCACGAAGACATGCCCCAACTGCCAGATAGCAAAGGAAATGCTGAAAGGCGAGCCGTGCCGGGTGATCGACGCGGAGGAAAATCAGGAGCTGGCCATGAAATATGGAATCATGCAGGCGCCGACTCTGGTAGTAGTAGACGGACACCAGGCGAAGAAATACGTAAATGCTTCGAATATTAAAAAATACGTGGACGCAAGCCGGCGGCACTAAGCAGCGTATCACGGAAAAGCGAGTTGCCCCGTCAGGGGCTTTCGCTGTATAGAGAGAAAGGAGAAGAGTATGGGAATAAGAAAGAGGGCAGGGACAGCAGCACTGTGTGCAGTTATGGCATTTTCAGGGATAACGCTTCCCGGGGCGGCCGCGGCTGATGTATCGACAGTGAGCGTGAGTTATCATGCAGAGTCAAACAAAGTAGTTGTAGAAGCGCCGGAGGGGGTTGTTTTTAGCGGCGCGGATTTCGAACAGGTGGTGGCGGACGATTTGTCAGTGCATCAGCCCTTGACAGCGAAGGAAGTGAAGCTGGCATTCAAAGATGCGGACGGGAATCCTATGGAGAAAGCATTGACGATTCCGGGGCTGCATGAAGCAGGAAGAGGAAATGAAAAGCCGCAGGTTATCCCGGAGATTGCAGAGTGGTACAGTGACAGTAACGGGAAATTCCGGATGAATGAATCTTCGAAAATTGTGCTTGGCTCGGAAGAACTGCGCGATATAGGAGAGGAGTTTCGGAAGGATTTGGAGGATATTACCGGGAAAAAGCTTTCCGTGGTTCAGGGAACGGAGGATTCGGCGAAAGCGGGCGATTTCTTCTTTACTCTTGGCAGTGGGGACACGATGCTCGGGGAAGAAGGCTACGCTATGGAAATTGGCGGAGCAGCCGTTACAGAAGGAATTCACACGGCGGGGGTATACTGGGCGACAAGGAGCATCCTTCAGATGATAAAGCTGAGTGAGGATGGGATTTCCATGCCGCAGGGACAGATAAGGGATTATCCTAAATATGCTGTGCGCAGTTTTGTATTTGATGTGGCGCGTAAGGCAGTTTCTATGGATATGCTGAAAGATGTGGCAAAAAACATGGCATGGTATAAGATGAATGACTTGCAGGTGCATTTGAATGATAACCTGATTTTCCTGGAAGATTATTATGACGAGGACGATCCCGATCCGACAGATGCATTTGCGGCGTATTCAGGATACCGTCTGGAGTCGGATGTGGCAAAGGACGGAACATCTATTGCGTCGGCAGATTATCATTATACAAAAGAGGAGTTTGGCAGCTTTATACAGGAATGCCGCAAAATGGGGATGAATATCGTACCGGAAATTGACGTTCCGGCACATGCTATGGCGATTACGGGCATATTCCGGGAATATGCGGTGAATGGCTGGACGCCGAACAATTCACGGCGTTCCCTGGTAGATCATCTGGATGTGACGAGGCCGGAGGTTGTAGCGTTTATCAAAACGATTTTTGATGAGTATATTGAGGACAGGACATTTGATGAGAATACGGTAATCCATGTAGGAGCGGATGAGTTTATGGCGGACGCCACGGCATACCGGGAATTTATGAACGAGATTCTGTGCCATATTAAGCAGACGAATCCTGTGCGTCTGTGGGGCGGGCTGACGAGGATTGTGGATAATAAGACAGAAATTTTGCCGGAGGCAGTCAAAGGAAGCCAGATTAATCTCTGGTCTAAGGACTGGGCTGACGGGCTGGAGATGTACAATCTGGGCTTTGATTTGATTAACACCCTGGACACTTACGGATACATGGTGCCAAGCGGGGGGACAGGCAGAGGGGCGTATCAGGACTATATTAATAAAAATCTGGTTTACAACAGCTTTGCGCCTAATGTAGTGCGCCGGGCAAATGGCTCCGATGTGGCGCTTCCGGCGGGAGATAAGCAGATTCTGGGCGGCGCGTTCGCGCTCTGGCAGGACGAGCAGCTTGATACTCACGCGACGGGATTGAGTGAGGAAGATTTATTCGCGCGCTTTTTTGACGCATTGCCGTTTTATGCGGAAAAGACGTGGGCAAACGGGCAGGAAAAAGGAAGCGTGGAGGCGATTGACGGGCTGGCCAAAAGGCTTTCTATCGCGCCGAACACGAACCCCTATGGGGAGCAGGAATCAGATGATGGGATTTATGCAGAGTATGATTTTGATACGTGCCCGGAGCTGGACAATACCCTTATGGGAAGAGATTTGACAGAGCTGAAAAATGCCGCTGCTGTGCAGACAGATGGAAATACGGCGCTGAAGCTGAGCGGTGGTGAAAGCTATGCGCAGACGCCATTGACAACCCTGGGAAGCACAAACGCGAAAAGTTTGTCTTTCACCATAGATTTGGAGGAAGTAAAGCCGGGGCAGATTCTGTTTGAGGCGGATGCGGCGTATGGAACGCACGATATCCGCATTACAGAAAATAAGAAACTGGGATTCACGAGGGAACTGTATAGCTATGAGTTTGACTACGTGCTCACACCGGGGAAGAAGGAAATAAGGATTGAGACGGGGGCGCAGCATACTTCTCTTTATGTGGACGGTGAATTTACAGCAAATGCAAAAGGAAAATATATCTACAATGGACAGGTAAAGAAAGAAAATATTGGCTATTCTTCCCTGGCGCTGCCGCTGCAGCGGATTGGCTCCGGAACAAATGCGGTGAAGGGGCTGATTGATAACGTCCGGGTTGCCGATGTGGAGAATGTTGAAACGCTGGTTCCGACAGACAATTTTGTAATTGCATCCGATAATGAAAATGCTTTGACCGGAAATGGAACGGAAGGCCCAGCCAGTCTTGCATTTGACGGAAATCCGGGAACGCGCTGGCACTCTCAGCACACACCGTCGAAGAAAGAGCTTCCAGCTTCTATCATGATCGATATGGGAGCGGAGTACGAGATTAACAGTCTGGTTTATCTTCCAAGGCAGGACGCCGGCGAAGGAAATGGGAATATTTCAAGGTATACTCTTTCTATGGGGACAGATGGGGAAACATATCCGGACATTATCATTTCCGGCGAATGGGAAGCTGACAGTTTACAGAAAAAAGCTGTATTTTCCCCGGTTCGGGCGCGCTATTTGAAATTTACGGCAGAAGAAGGCAAGAATGGATGGGCGTCTGCCGCGGAAATAGGGTTTGGCATGACTGTGCCCGTGGAGAACGGGGATAAAGCGGAACTGCAGAGGGTTTTTGAAACCTGCCGAATTAAAATCGACGAAGGGAATACGCACTATACCCCGGACTCCTGGCAGGCGTTTCAGAGGGCATTTGCGAATGCTAAAAGTATCCTTGCCAGGGAGGGGATATCCCAGGAAAAAATAGACGCGGTATGTGCAGAGCTTGTGCGTGCGGAAGGGGGACTGATTCTGCGCCCGGTACCGCCACCCATACCGCAGCCGGGAGATGGCCAGCAGGATGAAAAACCTCAGCCGCACCCTCAGCCTCAGCCGCACCCTCAGCCTCAGCCGCACCCTCAGCCTCAGCCGCAAAAGCCAGTTCCGCTGCCAGTCAAAGGGAGAATTCATAAGGACGCCAAACTGGCCTATAAGGTAACGGCGACAGCGGGCAGTACAGGAACCGTTATGGTAATGAAGCCCCTGAAAAAGATACATACATCCATAGTGATTCCAGAGGAAGTGAAAATAGACGGTTATATCTTTAAAGTAACGGCTATTGCAGATAAGGCGTTCCGGGGCAATAAAAAGCTTAAGAAAGTCATAATAGAAAAGAATATTGTAAAGATTGGAAAAGAAAGCTTCAGCGGATGCAGGAAATTAAAGAATATTATCATAAATTCTTCTAAATTGAAGAGTGTGGGGAAGAACGCATTCAAAAACATTCCGGAGAAAGCAAAGATAAAAGCGCCGAAGAAAAAGCTGGCGGCATATAAGAAATATCTGAAAAAAGCGAAGCTGGACAAAAAAGTGAAGGTAATAAAAAAATAGAACAGGGCGGAGGTGCATTTAGCAGTGCTGAAATGCACCTCCAATGCATAAGATGGATACAAAGAAAGGGGCATGTACGTATGGACATCATAGAGTTTTTAAAAGCAGTTCTGTTTGGTATCGTGGAGGGGGTAACGGAGTGGCTCCCAATCAGCAGCACGGGGCATATGATTATACTGGATGAGTTGATTAAGCTGGATGTGCCGGCAGAATTTTTATCCATGTTTCTGGTAGTTATCCAGCTGGGGGCGATTCTGGCGGTAGTGCTGCTTTACTGGGAACGTCTTTTTCCCTTTTCGCTGAAAGAAAAACCTTTTGTAAAAATAGATATTTTTCAGATGTGGCTGAAAATCGTGGTTTCCTGTCTGCCTGCGGCGGTGGTGGGGATTCTATTTGAAGAGCAGCTTGACGCGTGGTTTTATAATTACCAGACTGTGGCAGTGATGCTGATTCTTTTTGGCGTGGCATTTCTATGGATTGAAAACCGTAACGACGGGAAGCCGGCCGGCGTAAATTCTGTCGGAGAAATTACCTGGCAGACGGCTTTCTGGATAGGGATGTTCCAGCTAATCGCGGCGGTATTTCCCGGTACGTCCCGCTCGGGGGCTACGATACTGGGAGGCATCATGCTGGGGCTTTCCCGTACGGTGGCGGCGGAGTATACGTTTTTCCTGGCTGTCCCTGTGATGTTTGGGGCTAGCCTACTGAAAATCGTAAAATTCGGGTTTGCTTTTTCCGTGCCCGAATTGATGATTTTGCTGGTCGGAATGACGGTGGCCTTTGTGACTTCCCTTGTGGTGATACGCTTTTTGATGGGGTATATCCGCAGGCATGATTTCAAAGTTTTCGGATGGTATCGGATTGTCCTGGGAATTGTGGTTTTGGCGTTTTTTATTTTATTTTCATAAAAGACACCGGGCTTTTGCTGCCCGGTGTTTTTTACTGCAGTCTGCATATACTTATTTTTTTACTTTCATACCCTTGCGGAATCCGGCTTTCTTTGAAAACAGCTTTTTGTATTTTTTCAGCTGCTTTTTGGGCGCTTTAATGACAGCTTTTTTGTGGATTCCTTGAATCGCTTTTTCTTTTACTTTCTTTAAAACTTTGGATTTTACCGTGATTTTTTTGAGCTTTTTACATCGGTAGAACGCATTTTTTCCAATCGTCCGCACGTTTTTCCCGATGCTTACGGAAGTGATCGTCTGATTTTTTTCGCAGGCTTTCGCGGCGATGGAGGTGACTTTGCATGTTACCCCGGCGATTTTTACGGTATCTGCTATCTGGATACTTTTCTTTTTGGAGACAACCCGTTTTGCCTGTACTTCTGCCTGTTTATCGGTTCCGGATTTGGTAACGCGGTAATCTATGCCGGATATCCGTCTGGTCTGCCCCGCTTTCACTTCTGCCGGTTTGCTGTCGGAAGGGGGAACCCTGGTAAATGCATTTGTGTTCATCTGAGAGGGATTTTCCAGGTTAATATCGTAAAATACAAGGGTCTGTTCGTGCCAGACATACCATATAAGTTTGCCGTTGATTTCAGTGGGCGCGCAGTCTGACAGGTTTCCGTTATAAACATAGAGCGGGCTTTTCTGGCGTCCGTCTCCGTCAATTTCTGTATAATATACTTTTCCGCTTCTTGACCAGAGCACATAATAGCGCCCGTCTTTTGTCTTTACAAGGTGGGGGGTGCGGGTAGTGCTGTCGCCTTCCGTATAAGAGGTCAGCCAGGTGACAGTTACTTCGGAAGTCTCTTTATCTACAGCCGCTACAAAGACATTCCGCGTGCCCCGCTCGAGGTTTTTTTCGTCCTGGATGACGGAATTTCCGGCAATCAGATAGGACGAGCCGGAGATTTCAAAGCCGCCGACTGCGGCGCCTGTATAGTTGTTTCCGATCTCGCCGGGGAAGTCCATAACCCGTGTTACTGTACAGGGGGTAAGGAAAGAGTCAGGGGTAAATGACCCTGTGGAGGCATCTGTCGCGTATTTTATCAGCGTGATGGAGCGGGGGTACGCATCTCCGTGGTCAACCGCGACGATATGGTTATCCTCTACTTTGATAAATTGGTTAAAGGAATGGCTGACATAGCCGACGCTGGAGTTCATGACGTCCATATAAGAGTCGGTAACAGTCATCGTTTCCATATCCAGTTCTATCGTTGCATTTGCCTGGTGATTCCGGCCGTCCGGGTCGGCGTACATCTGGTGGCTGGTTCGGATTAGGAGATATTTTCCGCAGGCGTCCATGCGGAGCGAACCGGAACGGAAAGGAATCGTGGTATTGCAGGAGGAAAGGCTCGCGGACTTTATTTTATTCCATTGTTTGTCATACTTTGTGATGCGGAATACTTCCAGGGCGTCATCCTCTTTCGGGTTTTCCTGGCCGGTTACTACAAAGTAGCCGGTATCTGTCTCATAAAATCCGCCAAAAAGGGGAAGTTCTTCGGGGATGATCCTGGAGTTTTTCAGATGATAAGCAGAGTCGTAGTATTCTACAAGAAGCCCTTTTATAGAAGGGGCGTATTGTACGCGCATTATAGAGCTATCTGTACATGGAGACAGGTAGGACTTAATGGGGGAAGCGGCTCTAAGGTAGCTTTGTGCTTCCGCATTGCTGCCCGTATAAACAGAGGTACATAGGGAGGTGCTCTGTTTTGTCCCGGCTCCCATAACCGGAACGGAATTTGCACACAGGCTGAAGGCCAGCAACAGGCATAAAAATTTCTTTTTCATTTTTTCACTCCTTGTTTTTCTCTAATAGTCTAGGTTTTCGAATGGTATTTGTCAACTCTGTGCAAACACTTTATGAAATACAAAAAGACAGGCAGGAAACAAATCTTTTAACGTCCCTTACCTGTCTTTTTCAGTGTGCTGCGCAACAGACACCTTCATTTTGATTGATACTCCTATATGAGCAGTCTGACCTGGCAGCTTGCTTTTCAGGTGTATCAATTAAAGCTTTACAACATTAGCTGCCTGCATTCCGCGTGCACCCTCTGTTAAATCATAGGTAACTGCCTGACCTTCGTCAAGAGACTTGAAGCCTTCACCCTGGATAGCTGAGAAATGTACAAATACGTCTGCTCCATCCTCACCTGTGATAAAACCATAACCTTTTTCTGCATTAAACCATTTTACCGTACCCTTATTCATACCGGTACCTCCATTTTTTTTGATATTTGGAATTACATAAAAAAATCCACCAGTTATTACAGATTACAGATGTGGAGTATAATCTCTAATAACTAGTGAATCATTTTACATCCAATTAATCCTAATACTTTTTGAGTATAGCCGTTGTATGGGAAAATGTCAAGTATTTTCACGGCTTTTTTTGTAAGTTGGTAACAGTTCAGCCTACGGCTTCACTGTTATGGAATCCAGCCCATTTAAAGTTTGCTGATCGCAAAGGGCTGGATTTTCTGGCTGAATTTACGCATTCTCACCATGAACGGCAGCTTACTTTCATACAGGTTCTAAACCCTTTGGTGTGGACATAGGATAGAGGGAATAGTCGGTTAGCGTTTAGATGCATCATAGTTTAGGCTGAACGCTAACAACCGTCGAGTGGAGGGATTGGAGTGAATGAACGGGGATTGAAGGTACTTGAACAGTACGATTTGAAGGTGTTGGGCACCAGGCGGGGACGAGGCTCCTTTATCTGCGAGACAGACCGGGGGCTGAAGCTGATAGCAGAGTTTTATGGTTCTGCAAAGCGCCTGCGTTTTCAGAACAGGGCTCTGGATTATCTCAGAGAACAGGGGTATGCCCTGGTAGACCGCACGGTGGAAAATGCTGAGGGAGAATTGGTGACGAAGGATCGGGACGAGACGGTATATATTGTAAAGGACTGGTTCGAGGGAAAAGAATGTGACACGAAGAATGAAGGAGACATCCTTGCTGCTGTGCGGAATCTGGCGAATCTCCACAGGCTGCTCTGGCTTCCGCAGGAAGAGGATGCGGAAACTTATGCGGGAGATCGGCTGGATGAAGAGTACGCGGCGCGGAACCGGGAGATTAAGAGAGCCTGGAACTATATGCGCGGACGGAGGCGGAAAAGTGAGTTTGAAAGCTGCTTTTTGAACAGCTATTCCATGTTTTTTGAACAGGCGCAGGAAGCGCAGAGAGAGCTTACGGATTCAGCGTATGGGGAAATGTATGAGGAGGCGATGAAACAGGGGAGGCTCTGTCATGGGGATTACAACCAGCATCAGGTTTTGAATACAAAAAAGGGGACGGCGACCACAAATTTTGGAAAGTGCCGTTACGATGTGCAGACTGGAGATTTATACCAATTTCTGCGTAAAATTCTGGAGAAGCAGGATTGGGATATAAAGCTTGGCATGGCAATGGTAGAGGAGTACGATAAAATGGTCGCCCTGGGACGCCGGGAAAGGGAGTATCTGAGAATACGCCTGGCATATCCGGAGAAATTCTGGAAGCTGGCGAACCATTATTATAACCATAATAAAGCCTGGATACCTGGAAAAAGTGTAGAAAAGCTGAGGATGCTCATTTCCCAACAGCAAAAAATGAATGCATTTCTGAAAACACTGGATTTCTGAAATACAGGATGTTATAATAATCCCGACTATAATAATGAGGAGGTTATTATGACGGACTATAAAAAAGTGTATGAAGAGTGGCTTGCAAATCCATATTTTGACAATGCGACGAAAGAAGAGCTGAGAAATATCGCAGATGATGAAAAGGAAATCAAGGAACGTTTTTACGCAGACCTGGAGTTCGGTACGGCGGGGCTTCGCGGGATTATTGGGGCGGGCACAAACCGTATGAATATGTATACGGTTCGGAAAGCTACCCAGGGATTGGCAAATTATATTATGTCTGTGGGCGCAAAGGACAAGGGAGTGGCCATTGCGTATGACTCCAGGCGTATGTCCCCGGAATTTGCCGATGAGGCGGCTCTTTGCCTGGCAGCAAACGGAATTAAAGCGTATGTATTTGAATCCCTGCGTCCTACGCCGGAACTTTCATTCGCAGTACGTACTTTAAAGTGTACGGCAGGAATCAACATCACTGCCAGTCATAATCCGCCTGAATATAACGGATACAAGGTGTACTGGGAAGACGGCGCGCAGATTACCCCGCCTCATGACACCGGAATCATGGCAGAAGTCCGCAAGGTGACGGACTATGCCGCAGTAAAGACGATGGAAAAAGAGGCTGCAAAAGCGGCAGGTCTTTATGTTGTGATCGGACAGGAAATCGACGACAGCTATATGGAAGCATTGAAGAGCCAGGTGATTCACTGGGATGCGATTAAGGAAGTTGGGAAAGACTTAAAGATTGTATATTCTCCGCTGCACGGTACGGGAAATATCCCTGCAAGGCGTGTGCTGAAAGAGCTTGGATTTGAGAATGTCTATGTAGTAAAGGAACAGGAACTTCCGGACGGAGAATTTCCAACGGTAAGTTATCCGAACCCGGAGGCTGAGGAAGCGTTTGCGCTGGGGCTTGCTCTGGCAAAGGAAGTGGATGCAGACCTGGTGCTGGCGACAGACCCTGATGCAGACCGTCTGGGCGTTTACGTGAAAGATACAAAAAGCGGAGAATACCGGAGCATGACAGGAAATATGTCCGGCTGCCTTCTGGAAGAGTACGAGCTGAGCCAGAGGAAGGCTGCGGCAGGGCTTCCGGAGGACGGCGCCGTAGTAAGTACGATCGTGTCTTCGAATATGGCGGGCGTGATTGCACGCGCATACGGCCTGCGTTTCATCGAAGTGCTCACAGGGTTTAAGTTTATCGGACAGCAGATTTTAGGGTTTGAGAAGAGCGGGAAAGGCACATATCTGTTCGGGTTTGAGGAGAGCTACGGCTGCCTGATAGGAACCCACGCGCGCGATAAGGATGCTATCGTGGCAACGATGGCGCTGTGCGAGGCGGCAGCTTACTACAAAACCCAGGGAAAGACTTTGTGGGACGCGCTGATTGATATGTATGAGAAATACGGCTATTTCAAGGATGATGTGAAAGCGATTACCCTGAAAGGAATCGAAGGGCTTGAGAAAATCCAGCAGATACTTGAAACACTCCGGAACGAGCCGCCGACACAGATTGGGGCCTACAAAGTGACTTCTTTTAGAGATTACAAGAAGGATACAGTCAAAAATCTGGAGACGGGAGAGGTGACGGCAACAGGGCTTCCAAGTTCTAACGTTTTGTATTTTGATTTGGAAGACGACGCATGGCTGTGCGTAAGGCCGTCCGGAACAGAGCCGAAGGTTAAGTTCTACTACGGAATCAAGGGAACCTCCCTGGAGGATGCGGATGCGAAATCAGCCGCACTGGGACAGAAGGTTCTGGATATGATCAATGAAATGCTTTAATATGGACGAAAGCCACAGCTTTGCTGATTTTAGAGAAATCATAGCAAAGCTGCGGCAGGAATGTCCGTGGGACAGGGCGCAGACTCTTTCGAGCCTGCTGCCTTGTCTTTTTGATGAAATGGCCGAGACAGCGGCGGGCGTTCATCTCTATGAAAAAACAGGGGATGCGGAGAACCTCTGCGAAGAGCTGGGGGATTTGCTGATGGTGATACTCCTGGAGAGCCGTATCGCAGAAGAAAAGGGTCTGTTTTCCCTAGAAGATGTGATAGAGGGAATCAGCCGCAAGATGATACGCCGCCATCCCCATGTATTTGGCTGCGGGTTTGTGGACGAGAACGGGGAATTGGTGAGGAAGTGGGATGAGATCAAGCGTCTGGAGAAGGCAGGGAAGACAGAAGAGCAGATTTTGCGGGGAAAGGAAGCAGTCCGAGCGGCGGAGGAAGAGATTGGCGGGTATTTTGCGCAGGAAAAAGAAATACCCCAGAGCAGTGTCCGGGGTATCGGTTATTTGTCAGTGTAATGATCTTTGCATGAAAGGATAATAGAATTGTTTTCTATGGTTTTATAGACAATTCGGTTTTTCTCATCAATACGTCGGCTCCACCATCCAGCCAGATTTTCAGATAATGGCTCAGGATGGCCAAGCCCTTTAAACGGACTCTGCTGAATGTCTTTGATGAGCTTATCAGGACTTTGCACTTGCTGCAAAGTCCGTGAGAATGCGTAAATTCAGCCAGAGAATCCAGCACTTTGCGAACAGCAAACTTTAAATGGGCTGGATTCCGTAATAGTGAAGCCGCAGGATGAACTGTTACGAGCATTGTAACAGTTCATCCCAGGACTTGACTGGCAGCATTACAAAATTTTGAAAGGACGATAACTATATGGACGTAAATAAAACATGGAAACGCAAAATAAT
The DNA here is from genome assembly GCF_943193015.1 of Hominisplanchenecus murintestinalis. Lineage (NCBI taxonomy): Bacteria > Bacillati > Bacillota > Clostridia > Lachnospirales > Lachnospiraceae > Hominisplanchenecus > Hominisplanchenecus murintestinalis. The sequence goes on along the minus strand of NZ_CALPCM010000002.1, from coordinate 100,602 downwards.
AGCGGCTCTGGGGGCTGTTTTTGCGGGAACCCTGACGTTTATGCCCTTTGGGACGGCAGAGGCGGGACTGTCAGAGGAAATCCCCGTATTTGAAAGCGGAGTGCGTCTGGAAGCGCCCGCAGAAGGGGCGGAAAAACTTCTGGAAAACAGGACGCAGAAAAAATTTGCGTACGCAGCAAGGGCAGAAGAGAGTTTTGAGGATTATCTGGTGAGCCGGCTGTACCAGAGGCAGGCGCAGATTAATGTTTCTTCCTATGGAATAACGGTGGACGCCATGTCGGATGTGTTCTATACGATGCTTTACCGGCATCCGGAACTGTACTTTGTGAGCACACGCCTGAGCTATTCGTATAATCCTGTGAACGGGAATGTGACAATCCTGACAGTGAGATATCTGGAAAAAACGCCGGAAGAACGGGCGCAGAACCAGGCGAAACTCCAGGAGGAGACGGCAAAGCTTCTGGCGATGATAGACGAGGATATGACAGACCTTGAGAAGATTATCGTTGTACATGATTATTTGTGCCTGGATGTAGAGTACGCATATGCGGAACTTCAAAATGGCACATTGTCTGACGACGCCCATACATTGAAAGGAGCGGTCATTGACAAGAGGGCAGTGTGCGACGGATATTCTAATGCGTTTACATACTACATGCAGCTTCTGGGGATTCCCTGCCGGATGGTTACGGGAACGGCGCAGAGCGATCATGCGTGGAACCAGGTTGAGCTGGACGGGAAGTGGTATCTGGTGGATTTGACCTGGGATGACGCGGTGTGGGATGATTATGGCTATGCGGGCCATGAATATTTCTTAAAGGACGCCGCATATTTCCAGCAGACGCATGCATGGGAGACGTCCGGGCTTGAGGCATGTGACGACGCTTTCTATAATGAGGGCTTCTGGAATGATACGGATGCGCAGATGGTGTATCATGAAGGCGGGATGTACTTTATAAGAAATGACGGGAAGCTGTACAGACATGACTTTGCTGAAGATGAGATTACAGAGCCGGGAACTCTTGTGGCTGAAATCGGCGGAAGGTGGGGCGTAGTCGGTAATGAGAATGTTTTTTATAAAGGGAACTATGTGAAACTGGCGGCGAGGGGGCAGAAGCTTTATTATTCCATGCCTGCGGGGATTTTCACCTGTGGATTTGACGGGAATGGACAGAAACAGTTCCTGGCGGCGGATACTTCGCAGGGCTATGTCTATGGCATGAAGCTGACGGGGGATGCGCTGTATTACCAGACTGCTGAAGTGGCACATACAGAGACACGCGCGGTTTATGAGAGCAGGATTGATGCGGCTCATAGTATGGAGAAAGCAGAAATCACACTGTCCCAGACTGGTTTTCCTTATAATGGGGAGGAGCAGTATCCGTCAGTTACCGTGAAAATGGACGGGCTGACGCTGGAGGAAAACAGGGACTATAAGCTTACCTGGTCTTATCCATTGGGCGGTATCGGCACGGCGGCGTTTGCCGTGAGCGGGATAGGAGATTATGAGGGAACGGCAGTAGGAACCTATCAGATCACGGAATCGGAAGAAGGAGAACAGCCCGGAGATGGTGAAACGAATCCGGGCGGGGATGAGAATAAACCTGGGGAAGACGGAAACCCAGGAGAAGGCGGGAATAAACCTGGAGAAGACGGAAGCCCGGGAGGAGATGAAAGTGATTCAGGAGGAGACGGAACGAATCTGGGGGAAGATGGAAATCAACCGGGAGGTTCAGAAACGAACCCCGGCGGAAACGAGCCTCAGCCCGGCGGAAGCCGACCTGGAGAAAATGTGGATCCGCCCAGAGGGAACCAGCCGTCGGGGAATACGTCTGGCTCTGGTATGGATTCCAAGCCGAAACCCGCTTCCGTGAAAGCCCCGGCGAAAGTAAAGAAGCTTTCCGTGAAAGCGTCGTCGCCCCGTAAAGTACGCGTGAGCTGGAAAAAGCAGAGCTGCGACGGCTATCGGATACAGTTATCCCTGCAGGCGAACTTTAAGAAAATCGCCAAAACAGTAACGGTACGCGGTGGAAAATCTGCAAAGAAAACCGTTTCCGGGCTTAAGGAGAAAAAGAAGTATTACGTGAGGATACAGGCGTACAGGCAGGTAAACGGAAAAAGAGTGTACGGCACATTCAGTAAAAAGGTGAAAGTGCGGACGAAATAAAGTGAGACAGAACCTCCACGGTAAACGCATGAGTGAATGTGGGTTTGCCGTGTATGGCGAATTAAATCTATTGACATGCAGCCGGGAACTATGCTATGATTAGTGCCGTTGTACTTGTCTGGACAAAAATTGTAAAATAGAAATTTTGAATAGAGCCCTGTACATTATGATAAAGTACAGGGCTTATTTTGCGATTTATGGGATATTTATTAATATAGGGAGGATGAAAGAAGGATGGAGACAGTAAGATTTGAAGATTTAGGGCTGCGCCCACAGATATTGCGCGCAGTAATGGAGATGGGATTTGAGGCGGCGACACCGATACAGGCTCGGGCGATGCCTATTATAATGGAGGGAAGGGATGTAATCGGACAGGCGCAGACCGGAACCGGAAAGACGGCGGCGTTTGGCATTCCCCTTCTGGAGAAGATTGACCCCAAAAGTAAGAAGCTGCAGGCTCTGGTGCTGTGTCCGACCAGGGAGCTTGCCATACAGGTGGCAGATGAAATCCGCCGCCTGTGCCGGTTTATGCATGGGATTAAGGTGCTGCCGATTTACGGGGGGCAGGATATAGGAAAGCAGATTCGTTCCCTGAAGGGAGGGATCCAGCTTATTATCGGGACGCCGGGGCGTGTGATGGATCATATGCGCCGCCATACCCTGAAACTTGAGAATTTGCATACCGTGGTACTGGATGAAGCAGACGAAATGCTGAATATGGGATTTCGGGAGGACATAGAGGATATCTTAAAGGAAGTGCCTGAGGAGAGGCAGACGATCCTGTTCTCTGCTACGATGCCGAAGCCGATTCTGGAGATTACGAAGAACTACCAGAAAAACGCTGAGCTGGTAAAGGTGGTAAAAAAAGAGCTGACCGTACAGAACATCGACCAGTATTATTATGAAGTGAAAGCAAAAAATAAGGAAGAAGTGCTGTCAAGGCTTCTTGATATGTACAATCCCAAACTTTCCTTGGTATTCTGCAATACCAAACGGCGGGTGGATGAGCTGACGAGCGCGCTGCAGGGAAGGGGATATTTTGCGGAAGGGCTGCACGGTGATATGAAGCAGTCACAGCGTGACCGCGTGATGAATGGTTTCCGGAACGGAAAAACGGAAATCCTGATTGCTACGGATGTGGCGGCAAGGGGGATTGACGTGGATGATGTGGAGGCAGTATTTAATTATGATTTGCCTCAGGATGATGAGTATTATGTGCACAGGATAGGGCGTACCGGGCGCGCGGGGCGTGTAGGAAAAGCGTTTACGTTTATCGTAGGCAAGGAAGTGTATAAGCTGAAAGATATCCAGCGGTATTGTAAGACCAAAATTTATGCGCAGCCAATTCCGTCTCTGAATGATGTGAGCGCTATCAAAGCAGATAAGATTCTGAACAATATTACATCACTCATCCAAAATGAGGATTTGAGGAGCATGGTAGAGATAATCGAACAGCGCCTGAATGAAGAGGATTACACGGCGATGGATATCGCGGCGGCATTTCTGAAGCAGGCGATGGGTACGACTGAAGCGGATGGGGAGAAGCCCTATGACTTTGGGGACACGGGCGCGGAAGAAGGCATGGTGCGCCTGTTTATCAATATCGGAAAGAAGCAGAATGTGCGTCCCGGCGATATCCTGGGCGCGGTGGCCGGAGAGTCGGGAATGCCCGGAAAGCTGGTGGGCTGCATTGACATGTATGACAAATATACCTTTGTAGAAGTTCCCAAGGATAGGGCAATGGATGTGCTCCACGCGATGGATCATGCGAAGATAAAAGGGAAAGAAATCAATATTGAACCGGCAAATCACAAGTAAGTGGAAAAGTGGACTGGTTAAAAAAGCAATAACTGGATATTTTGAACAAGACACAAGAGTGTTATGATGTTCCAAAAGGAAAACGCCTGATGATATGGGGCGTTTGGAAAAGGGGACATTCATATGGATAAGAGAAGAGAGAATTTATTAAAATGGACGCAGACAGCGCTTTTGGCGGCGCTATGCTTTGTATCTTTTACGTTTCTGCAGATTAAGATTCCCATGCCGGGAGGGGACGCGACGTCTCTCCATATCGGAAATGCGTTCTGCGTCCTGGCGGCTCTGCTTTTGGGCGGCGGCTATGGCGGGCTTGCCGGGGCTGTGGGGATGACGATTGCAGATTTGCTTGATCCGGTTTACCTGGTGAGCGCGCCGAAAACCTTTGTGCTGAAGCTGGGAATCGGGCTGATTACCGGGCTGGTAGCGCATCGGATTGCAAAAATCGGGGAAAGCCGCGACCAGAAATATATTTTCAAATGGAGCATTCTCGCGTCTGTGTGCGGCCTGGCGTTTAATGTAGTATTTGATCCGCTGGTAGGATATTTTTACAAAATGTACATCCTGGGACAGCCCCAGGAAATGGCGAGCGTGCTGGCAAAATGGAGTACGGCGACTACGTTTGTAAATGCGGTCGTGTCGGTGATTCTGGTGGCGCTGTTGTATCGTGTGCTGCGGCCGCTGCTGGAGAAGGCGGGGATTCTGGTGAGACCCCGGTAAGAAGATAGGAAAAGAAAATTTAGAAGTGAACAGGAACCACTTCCCAATATGGGAGGTGGTTTTTCATTGTCCCAAAAACAAATTTGCAAAATGCACATGATAAAATTAAAGAAAAAATAAAAATGGAGGAGGAGTCTATGAAGAGAAATATGACAATATCCAGAAAAATTGCAGTGGGAGCTTTGAGTGTGGTTGTGGGGTGCAGCGCAGCTACCGTAAATCCGCTGTGTGCCAGCACCGCGTATGCAGAGACAGAGGTGAAGTTTAATGATGAGTCCAACATCTCATGGGTAGTTTCGCCAGTGCCTGACGACAATTATACCGGAGAGATGTATATGTATATTGACGCGGTGGAGGAAGGGGCGAAAGTGAAGAAGCTGAAGTCCTCAAATAAGAAAGTAGCGACTGTAAAAGCTGGCAGCAGCGGAGTGGCCATTTCCTATGGACTGCGGACAGGCAGCACAATGATTTCCTGCGTAGTCAACGGCGTGAAGCTTTCCCATAAGTTCACAGTAAAATATGTTTGCCCTGTGTCGTCGTTTAAAGTAGACGGAAAGAGCGTACTTTCTACCCTGAAGAAGAAAAATGTTTTCGTCACCAGCCAGACGCTGGAGAACAAAAAAGTGACAATCAAGGCAAAAAAAGGCTGGGTTATCACAGAAGTTAGGAATGTAAAAAACATGAAAGGCAGGACTGCAAAAGTAAGAAATAAAACGTCGTATTCGACAACGATTACGACAAAATGGCCGTATGACGGCATCCGCGTGAAATTCAAAAATAAAAAGACCGGAAAAGAGCAGACTGTCACTTACAGAAAAATGTACAGTTCAGATTATTCACAGGCGGGGTGATGGTTTATGGAAAGGAAAATAAGACGGTATGCCGCAGGGCTGTTCGTGGTGTTTCTTGTTCTTTTCATCCCTCTTTTCGGGCGTGCGGCCAGCCCTTCTGTTTCGGTCAGCGCAAAGGTCAATCACACGGAAAGCAGCAGATTTCTGAAAAAGTTAAATGATTTAAGAAGAAAGAAGGGGCTGTCTGAACTACAGATAGACAAGTCGCTCCAGAGGGCGGCGGAAATCAGATCCGCGGAGCTGACAGTCCGCTATTCCCACGAACGCCCGGGCGGTGGGATGCCAGGGACATTGTCGGAAAAAATTGGGGCGGAGAACATCGCTGTTGGGCAGAACAGCGCGGGAGCAGTCTTTATAGCATGGGTCAACTCTCCCATGCATTACCAGAATATGACCCGTGCAAATATGAAATCAGCAGGAATCTGCTGTCTGGAGTACAGAGGGCGTATGTATTGGGTAAACCTCTTTGGAACGGATACTGCAAGGAGCGTGAAACTGGCGGGACGCAGGACAAAAACGTTTAAAATCAAGATAGCGGAGAAATACTTATCGGCCTCCAATATTACCCTTGGGAATGTGGGGACGATGAGCTCTAAAGAAAAAAAGACGCTGAAAATATCTATCCGGTGTGTCGGGGATGAACCGGCAGGCGTTCTTCCGAACAGCTTTTTCACGTTTAAAAGTTCGAATCGGAGAGTCCTGAAAATAAACCAGAAAGGCGTTGTGACGTCGTTAAGAGAAGGAAAAGCCCGGATTACCGTGCAGTCTAAAAAATATAAAAAGCTGAAAAAGACATTCTGGCTGACGGTGAAAGACAACAGCAGAGTGAACTATATTGACTATTCGGATGATTAAGCTGCTTTTGTGGACTGCATGGGCAGATAGCAGAAACAAATTTGCAAAAGCGGATGATATCATAAAACTAAAAACAGGAGGGAAAGAAAGATGGAAAAGATGGTTAAGAAAATGAAAAAGAGCATGTTCATGTTTTGCGCGGGGCTGCTGCTGCTGGGGTGGCTTTTCGCGCCGGAACTTCCGGGGGCGGGATGCCCGGCGGAGGTATCGGCAAAAGTGTCGTCCAGGACGAAGAGGAAAGCAGCGGCGGCGTATCGGGAGTTTATGGATGGAGTCGATTCTACCTGGTTCTGCACATTGGATGTGGACAAAGACGGAATGAAGGAACTGGTGCTTGGATATGAACAGAGACCGGAGCGTATTACTATACATAAATACCGCCGGGGATATGTTCAGCGGATAGGGGAGGACAGCACGACATTTGGGCTGGTTTACAGCAAAAAGACGAAACGTATTCATGGACGCTGGGGAGGAAGCGGAAGCGTGCAGGACTGGTATCTTACGTTTAAAGGCGGAGAGGCGAGGAGAGTGTATCTTTCCAAGATAGAAGAAAGAGTGGTAAACGGAAGGCCTGTTTACAGCTATTCCTATAAAGGGAGACGAATTTCCGCAAAGAGTTACCGGAGAAAAAAGAACAGCTGGAATAAAAGCTATGTTCGGCTGCCGATGCACAGGACAAGCTGGGCGAATATTAACAGGTATATCCGGTAAGGGCAAACAGGATGATTTTTTGATAAAGAGAATGAACAGCAGATTTTGGGGCGGCGGCCTGAACATGTATGGAATGTCCGACTCTATAAAGAGAGGATGACGGAGGAATGAAAATGACGAAGAAGATGATTAAGGTCTGGGCAGGAATATTTATGTTGCTGGCGGGGATTTTTGTTGGAAACATGGGGGCTGTACAGGCATCTATAACGGAGGATGTTGAGGCTATATGGAAACGGATAGAGAAGCTGCCAACCCAGGCGGAGGAGACGATAAGCCCTGTGGTAGTTCGGCCGGGGGAACAGGCGAGCGTGCTGAAAACTTATACGTTTGGCGGCGAGATGTCTGTTTTTTCAGCGCCGATTTATCTGGGAAGCAGCCCGGAGGTATTTTTGAAGGTAGCTGTGCAGGGATTTTCAGGAAATATCTTTGCTAAAGTGGGAGAAGCTATGGTACAGAGCAGCAATGGTGAATTTTTTGTTACCTGCCGCCAGAGCGGAGGGAACGAGCAGAAACTATTAATCCTGAAAAATGCCGCGGATAGTGGGAAAAATTATACGATTTCTGTAACACTGTACCGGTACGAGGTTACGCCGCCCGGGAAAGTTTCTCTTAAAGCAGGAGAGTGGGCGAAGGGCTATAAAGAGGGGAATGGAGAATATCTATATAAAATTAAAGCCCCGTCTGACGGTGTGATTGAGATAGAGCCGGGGACAGATGTGAACCGCAGCAGCGGGGGAGCGTTGGTGAAAACTATGCTGTTGAACAGCAAATGCCAAGCAGTGAGCGATGAATCGTACAGCAACGAAGATGACCGCGCAAAATATTGTGTAAGAAAAGGCACTTGGTATATCAAAGTAACTGACAGCGGATTGTTCCAGTTCCGTTACCGCTTCACAAAGATGAAAACTTCAAAAAATGTGAAGCAGTCAAAAGCCGTGAGCGTCAAAAGAGGAAAAACGGTCAAAGGAATACTGGCAGCGGGAGAAGGTGAGAAGAATGGCCGCTGGTATAAAATAGTGCTTCCGAAAACAAAAAAAGTGACAGTCAGTACAAAAGTTTCCGTAGGGGATATTAACGACTATAGCGTATACATTTATAAGAAAGGAAGTTCAAAACCTGTCTCTGCGGTCACTGCCCCTATAAGATTTGGCGGGTCTGTGAAGCATAGTATGTCCAAAAAGTGCTCGTTAGAAAAAGGAACGTATTACATGAAGGTATTTAAGCGTAATGATTATAAGAAATCGTCCGTTCAGTACTCTATAAAATGGAAGTAATGCATTGATACAAAAGGTAAAAAATCAGGCAAAGGTCTGATAGGCTGTCAGACCTTTAAAGATAAATATATTACAAGGAGAAAAAAATGAAAATAACGAAAAAAATAATTGGAGTTTTAGGATGCGTACTTATGTTTGCAGTGGGGGGGCTCCAGGGGAAGAGCCTGACGATTCCGGCACAGGCGGCGGACGTTACGCTGAAAAATCCCCGCATCGTGCCGGATGCCGGTATGAAAGCGGGGCAGAAAGTAACCTGGGACTGCATATGGTTTGGCAGTTACCCGCAGGCGGAGGTGATACCGAGCGGTGTGGAATACACAGCGCTGGATGCCAGTCTGCGGCAGGATGGGGACGTCCTTGTTTCGGACAGTGTGTACGCCGCCCTTCAGAGCGCGTCCGGGTGGGACGCTAACAACGATATCACTCTGAACGGGGCAAAGTACCGGAGGATGAAAGAAGGGGACGCGTCATACACAGATACCGGCAGCAATAGCAGTTACTATCAATGGAGCAGCAGCACAGACTACCACTACTTCAAATACGAACCAATCAAATGGCGGGTGCTCCACACGGACGGAAATAGGGCGTTGCTGCAGTCTGATGTGGTGCTGGACGGTCAGAGGTACCATACAGTATATGAAGACGTCACTTGGGAGACCAGCACGGTACGGAGATGGCTGAACGGTTATGGATCCGGGAGTAACAAACAGTCTGTAGACTATAGCCAGAAAAACTTTATCGGCAGTGCGTTTACCATTTCCGAACAGGCGGCAATTGTAAGTTCATCCCTGGAGAATACCGATAACATTGAATATGGAACAGGCGGTGGAAGAGATACCACAGACAAGGTCTTTCTGCTTTCAGAGTCGGATGTGTGGAATACGGGTAAGGCGGAATCTTATGGGTTTGTAAAGAGTAAGGATACCTATGACGAAGCCCGTCGCCGTAAGAGCAGCACATGGGCAAAGGCGATGGGCACGTGGAGCTATACCAGTATAGAGTATGTCGGGAACAGCTGGTGGTGGCTGCGCTCGCCGGGCATTGGTTCTTTAGGCGCGGACGTTCACAGCGGTGGTCGGGTCTACGATTTTGGCGACTACATCAGCGAGAACAGCAGCGGTATTTGTCCGGCTTTGAACCTTAATCTTTTATCCTCGAATCTCTATGCTTACGCGGGGACGGTGTGTTCTGATGGGACAAACGTAGAAATACCAAAACAGACAAATCCCGAAATTCCGGAAATAAAGTTTCCCATTACGCCAGGTTTTCCTGAAAACCCATCCGTCGGCTCAGAACTTACGGACAAATCAAAAAAAGCCGTGTACAAAGTAACAGGGAAAGATACAGCCGAATATTCAAAAATCTCAAACAAGAAAGCGGCCTCCGTGAAGATACCAGATAAAGTAACCCTGAACGGAAAGGCTTATAAAGTCACGTCAGTAGGCAAAGGGGCGTTCCAGAACTACAAGAACCTGAAAAGCGTTGTGGTCGGAAAAAATGTGACCGCTATCGGAGCAAAGGCTTTCAGCGGATGTAAATCATTGAAGAAAATCACCATCAAATCTACGAAACTGAAAAAAGTCGGGAAAAACGCTTTCAAAGGCATTCATGCAAAAGCGGTTATCAAAGCGCCGAAGGCGAAGCTGAAAGCCTATAAGAAGCTGCTGAAAAAGAAGGGGCAGGGGAAGAAGGTACGGATTACAAAGAACTGAGTAGTCGATCTAGCCAGTGTAATCAATGATTTAGGGCTTGACATTATTAGGAAGGATAAAAATATGAACTTTTTGTTTTCTATAAAAAAAGTGACTAGACATATATTTTGCTTGTTTATTGTCAGTCTAATGTTTCTGGTCGTAAATGTAAATACTGTATATGCCGCGTCAAATCCTTATCCGGCAACACAGGATATAGATGGAGATGGCAATTATGAAATTCCTTGCACCCGTTTTGCATGGCAGCAGGTGTATGAAAACTTGGGAGTAGCTCTGCCGGGCTGGGGGAATGCTGTCAATTGGTGGCAGTCGGCTATAAATGCTGGATATGCAACCGGTAGTGAACCAAGAGCTGGCTCGATAGCTGTGTGGTCAGGAGATACATATGGTCATGTTGCCTATGTGGTGTCGGGATCTGGCAATACTTTTACAGTAAATGAAGGTGGAAGAACTGATTTAGATCATACGAGCAGTCATGGAGTGTCTTATGGATATACACTTACAAATGCAGTTGGCGGAGCAAGGCCGTGGGATCCGGGAAAAAGATTATTGGGATTTATATATCCTGCCGCTGTTCCGCCTTCTAATCCGCAAATTGCGTTAGGCCAGAACTGGTTCGATTTAGCGGATAATGTGTACGTTAGAGTTAGCGCCAACGGAGCAGTTAATTATTATGGCGCAATGTATAAAGATGGAGTGAGAATCTGGGAAGGCCATATTACGAATGGTATTTTGGAGTTTCCTGCAACGCAGTTTGGCGTTGGAGAATATTCAATTTATGCATCATGTTCGAATTCATCGGGAAGTGTAGATACGCCGTGGGCAAATTTTTCAGTTGTAGCAGGGGCCGGATATTCAGATGTTTCTGTCAGCAAGAGACATTATAATTTAGAGGATACTGTTTCGATTTCTGTAAGTACAGTTTGTGCACATGGACAGGTTATTGGCATAAATAAAGAGGGTGTGGGCAGAATTTATACAGGAGACACTGCGTCTCCATATACAATTGGGGCAAGTAGTCTTGGAAAGGGCAGCTATAGCGCTTATTTTAGTGTATACAATCATTATGGAGGCGTTGATACAAGAGCGATTCAGTTTGAAGTGGATCAGCATACTTATAGGTTAACCGAAGAAACTGAAGCTGGAAATGAAAGATATGAATGCAGTGTATGTGAGGAAGACATCAACATAGATTTTTCAAAGGAAGAGTATGTTATTACGGAAGGAAGCAGCATTAAAATCCCTGTAATAATTACACCGGAAGTTTCTGAAATTGACTGGGTCTCCAGTGACAGCAGCATAGTATCAATCAGTAATGACGGTAAATTAGAGGGAATAAAAACCGGCGAATGTACGGTCACTGCTAAGATAGAGAATATAGAGAAAACATATAGGATAACTGTTAAAAAGAAAAATTTTGCTGAGCCAGAGATTCACAGTATATCAGCAGAAAAGGCATATGTAAGTAAAGATGGAGGTAAGGTGGTTATTACTGTAAGGGGAACATCACTTCCAGAAGATTTGAATTATTCTATTGACAGTATAAAAGTGATGAATGAGTCAATGGCAGTGAATCCGACACGGGTCAAGACGGTTGGGACGCTCCTTGAAAGAACCTTTGAGATAACGTTACCAGCTACTTCTGGATATAAGGAGACCCTTCAGTGGAGAGTAAAAGTATCTACAATTCCACAGATATCTGGAGAGTGGGCATCTGTAACGCAGCTTATTAGTATTGAAGGAGATGCTGTTGCAGAAGGGACGAAAAGTGCGCTTCGTGGAGTGATAGAAGAGAAAAAGGAATTTCAGGAAGGGGATTATACGGCTGGCAGCTGGGCAGCATATACTACGGCAATTAAAAAGGCAGCAGATTTGTTAGCAGATAAGGCGGCAATTGCAACAGATACGGCATGTCAGTGCGTGCTGCAGGAGGTAAAGGAAGCAAGAGAAAACTTAATTAGGACATTGGCGCCGGATGATAGAAGTAAGCTAAGCAGCGAACTGGAAAAAGTATCGAAACTTAATAAAGCAGATTATACAGCAGACAGCTGGAAAGCATACGAGACGGCAATCGAAGAGGCTAGAAAGCTGGTAATGGATAAGGAAGCAACTGATGCAGCGTGCCAGGCAGCAATTAAGAAAATTGAGGCTGCAAAAAAAGCGCTTGTAATCCGTAAAAAAGAACCTGTAAAAGTAAAAAAGATTTCTATAAATACATTGGCTCTCTCAGACAAGATTGCGTCTGGCAAGAACGTTCAGCTTACAGCAAATGTGGTTCCTGGAAATGCTGCCAATAAGACAGTGAGGTGGGAAGTTTCTAACGAACGGTATGCATCAGTAAATCAGAACGGAAAGGTTACTGTAAAGAAAGCAGGCGGTGGAAAAACAGTTACAATCATAGCCACAGCGGTAGATGGAAGTGGGGAAAGGGCTGTTTATAAGCTTAAAATCATGAAGCATGCAGTGGTAAAGATTCAGCTTAAAGCAAAGAAAACCGTAAAAGCCGGAAAGAAATTAACGATAAAACCAATCGTTAAGACAACGGGTAAGAAAGCAAACAAAAAGCTGGTATGGACAAGTTCTAATCCCAAATATGCAGTCGTAAATTCAAAAGGAGTGGTTAAAACCAGAAAAGAAGGCAAAAATAAGAGCGTCCGCATCACTGCAGAAGCAACAGATGGAAGCAATAGGAAGGCAGTTATCACAATAAGAATCAAATGATAACATAGAGTAGGACAAAACTCAAATGTGCGTTTTATTTTGCCCACTGAAGACAAACTCCTCTGCAGACCTGCGTAACCATTGAAAAAGTAATCTTCAAAATATAGATTTCCTTTTCCGAAGGTAAAAAATACATTCAAAGTAAAATTGTTAAAAGAGCCGTTCTATTGAGGCATCTACAGAAATAGGCGAGCATCGGATTGCGATAGCCACAATCTCAAGAAAAAAGTTTCGAGAAAACGGTACGAGAATATCGGATAGTGTGCCATAATCCAGGTGTTGCTCACCGATACCCGCAACAGGAGGTGTTTGCATGGAAGTTGTGATTTCTTTTTTAGTTGCTGTTTCGGCTGGTGTAGCCTGTCACTACATCATCAAATGGTTAGACAGTGACAACAAGAGCAACAACTAACCTGGTGGGCGCTTTGCCACTATATCTGAAACTTATCCGTAACAGTTCAGCTCAGGACGTTGCACTTGCTGCAAAGTCCGTGAAATAGCGTTTCCGTTGATGGACATCAAGCCACCACGAAGTGGTTTTGCATGGCTTGATGCCAGGAACAGGAGAAAAAATAAAAAAATGAAAAAAACCCTTGCATTTTGCAAAAACCTGTTATATAATATCTCTCGTGTCAAAGAGAAATAACTGAATAAGAAGAGCGCGATTAGCTCAGCTGGCAGAGCACCTGACTCTTAATCAGGGTGTCCAGGGTTCGAACCCCTGATCGCGCATCAAAGCACTGTTTTTGACGGAAAGCGTCGGGGGCGGTGTTTTTTCTTGTGTTTACAGGGAGTTTAGATGGATGCTGCTGTTTTCTTTGCGTTGACAATTTGACAAAAAGTGGTTACATTATATGTTAGGTAAATGGAAAGGAAGATGAGTGATGTCAATTGAACGGGTGAAAGAATATTTCAGACAGTATGGCATGGAAGATAAGATTATGGAATTCGAGATGTCGAGCGCCACGGTGGAGCTGGCGGCAGAGGCTGTAGGCTGCGAGCCTGCGCGGATTGCAAAAACGCTGTCGTTCAAAGTGGGGGAGACACCGATTCTTATCGTAGCGGCGGGCGACGCTAAGGTGGACAATCCCAAATATAAAGCGCAGTTCCGCACAAAGGCAAAGATGCTGGGGAAGGATGAGGTGACGGCTCTGATTGGACATGCGGTGGGCGGAGTCTGCCCGTTTGCGGTAAATGAAGGAGTGGAAGTTTATCTGGACGAATCCCTCAGGCGTTTTGAGTCGGTGTACCCGGCGGCAGGGAGCGGAAACAGCGCGATTCAGATGACGATGGCGGATTTGGAGAAATATTCGGGCAGCAGTCAGTGGATTGATGTATGTAAAGGCTGGAATGAATAGAAAATCTGTGGTATAATTAAGAAGATATTAATATTTAGATTGGAAAAAGTTAAGAAAGAGGGTAAATGCTATGGCAAAAGAGATTATTCATACAGATGATGCACCCAAGGCGGTAGGGCCTTATGTGCAGGCAGTAAAAACGGGCGGCGTTATTTATTGCTCCGGGCAGCTGGGGCTGAACCCGGAGAATGGTAAGCTTTGCGAAGGTGTAGAAGCGCAGGCGCATCAGTCGCTGAAAAATCTGGGAGCGGTTTTGAAGGAAGCGGGGAGCAGTTACGGCAAGGTGATAAAGACTTCGATTTTCCTGGCGGATATGGATGATTTTGCAGTGGTGAATGAGGTCTATAAATCTTATTTTGACGGAGAATTTCCTGCTCGTTCCTGTGTACAGGTGGCAAAGCTGCCGCTTGGCGGGCTGGTGGAGATTGAATGTATTGCCGAGGCATAAACTACCCTGAATATAAAAGAAACCTGGAGGCAGCAGTATGTCAGTGTTAAGCGGTCTGAAACCGGAGAGAGTCTTTTACTATTTTGAAGAAATCTGTAAAATTCCCCGTGGTTCTTTCCATACGGAAAAAATCAGTAGTTACCTGGTGGAATTTGCCAAAGTACACGGTCTGGAGTATCGGCAGGATGAGAGCGGAAATGTGGTAATAAAGAAAACGGCGTCGAAGGGCTATGAGGACGCCCCTGCGGTTATTCTGCAGGGGCACTGTGATATGGTGTGTGAGAAAAAGCCCGGATATGCCCATGATTTTGAGAAAGACGGCCTGGAGCTGGCAGTAGAAGGGGATTTGCTTAGCGCCAGGGGCACTACGCTGGGAGGAGACGACGGAATCGCTGTGGCATATGCGCTGGCTGTTCTCGAGGATGATTCCCTGAAACATCCGTCACTGGAAGTTGTGATTACCACAGATGAGGAAGTGGGGATGCTGGGGGCTATGGCGCTTGATACCTCGGATTTGAAAGGGACTTACATGCTGAACATAGACTCCGAGGAAGAGGGGAAACTTTGGATTAGCTGTGCCGGAGGGCTTTCAGCTGTCTGTGAGATTCCGGTGGAGTACAGGGAAACGCAGGGCGTGAGATACGAGGTAATGATAGAGGGGCTTGCCGGAGGGCATTCAGGAGCTGAAATTGATAAAATCCGTGCGAATGCCATTAAGCTGTTAGGACGCTTTTTGTTTGAACTTTCGGGGCAGGTGGAATTTTTTCTTACAGAGCTTGCCGGAGGGCAAAAGGACAATGCGATTCCGAGAAGCGCCCGGGCGGTTTTTCTGGCGGATGCCTGTGCAGAGAAAGAGATTGCAGAGGCTGCGGCAGAGTTCGGGAAAAACTTAAGAGCCGAGTACAGCGGCACAGATGATGGGATTTCTGTAAACGTGCGGACGGAGGGTGAGACGGAGGGAAGCGCTTTGACAATGTCTGCGCAGCAGAAGGTTTTATTTTTCCTTATGCAGTTTCCGTATGGCGTCCAGAAAATGAGCGGAGAAATTGCGGGGCTGGTAGAAACCTCCGTCAATCCGGGAATTTTGTGCATGGATGGGAATGCGTGCCGGATGACGGCGAGCCTGCGCAGCTCTGTGGGCAGTGCGAAAAAGGCTTTGTCCATGCAGATACAGTATCTTACTGAATTCCTGGGCGGAAGCTATACGCCGGAGGGCGCGTATCCGGCGTGGGAATACAGGAAGGATTCGGCGCTGCGGGAAATTATGGCCGATACGTATGAGGACATGTTTGGGGAAAGGCCGGAAATTAAAGCAATCCATGCGGGATTGGAATGCGGTATTTTTTATGAAAAGATTCCGAATCTGGACTGTGTGTCTTTCGGGCCGTCGATGTCCGGTATACACACGACAGAAGAAACGCTTTCGATTTCTTCCACGGAACGGATGTGGAAATATTTACTGAAAGTTCTGGAAAATATAAGATAACAGGACTTGCGCGGTTACTGTGAAGGAAGCGGGCAGTAAATAACGCGTTTAAAACGAGGTATAAGTATGAACGTAACTTACATTTATCATAGTTCATTCCTGGTAGAGACGATGTCCGGTTATCTGCTGTTTGACTATTTTAAAGGGGATTTGCCTGAGCTGTCTCCCTATAAGCCGTTGTATGTATTTGTGAGTCATGGGCATGGGGATCATTTTTCAGCCAGCATTTTCAATCTGGCGAAAAAGTATCCGTATGTGTATTATTTCATGTCGAAAGATATCTGGGAGAAACGGGTTCCGGAAGAGTTATTGGAACGGACGATTTTTATAGGACCGGATGAGCGGATAGGGGATTCCTCGCTGATGATTGAAACGCTGCAGTCTACGGACGACGGCGTGGCGTTTTTGATAGAGATTGACGGGAAAGCGATTTACCATGCAGGCGACCTCAATGACTGGAGCTGGGTGAATGAGCCGGAGGACACGAATGCGTGGATGAGGAAGAACTATCGGAAAGAGATTGCGAAGCTTGCCAGGAAGCGGCTCCATGCGGCGTTTGTAGTGCTTGATCCAAGGCAGGAGATGGAGTTTGCCAAAGGAATTACCTGGTTTTTGCAGCATGTGGAGGCAGCAGCTGTCTTTCCTATGCATTGCTGGGATGACTACAGCATTATTTCAAGGTATAAGAACCTGCCGGAGTCAGCGCCATACAGGAACAGAATCTGTGATATCACGGCGCCGGGGCAGTCTTTTTGGATTCGCTGAACTCTGCTATGTTGGAATGAAAATCAGATAATAAGCATATATTAGCGTTAAGAAAAGCAGGGAGCGAAAGCTTTGTCAGAATATCGACGTTTTGTTGCTTATATCTATGAATATACGAACGGAAAGAAAAATAAAAATACAGGTTTTGCCAAGGTGGAATCCCGAAATGGGATTTGCCGGATGCAGGTACATCTGCAGAAGGTTCCCCAGGAGAAAGAAGCCCTGAACATTTATGGATTTGTTCGCGAGGGCGGCTGGCTCCTGGGGATTTCTCTTGGAAAAATATGCATACAGGGCGCATGCGGGGACGCCCGTATACAAACGCCGTCCCAGAATATCGGAGGAAGCGCGTATGCACTGCGGCAGATTGCAGGAATCTGGATAGAAGGAAGCCAGGGACAAAAATATCTGACCGTATTTGATGACGAGGGGATAGATACGGGACGTCTGGTAACGTCACTTCCGGGAAAGGCAGAAGTTGAGGAAGTGCAGCCAATCGGGGGGCAGACGGACAGACGGGAGACGGAACAGCGGGATAAAGAGGCGATAGAGCAGATAGAGAACTGGAGGAAAAACCAGGTAAAGGAGCAGGAGAAGGAACTAAAGGAGTATCGGGCAGGAGAAAAGGAAAGGCAAGCCCCGGGGGAATCCATTCAAGAAACAGAAAACAGGGAAACTGAGGAAGAGTTTCTTGTAGAAGCAGAGAGTGAAGAGATTTTGGAAGAACCTGTTGCAGAAGCAGAGAGTGAGGAGGTTTTGGAAGAGTCCATCGCGGAGACAGAAACGGAAGAACTCTCTGAAAAAGTAGAGACAGAAGAAGTCCCGGAGGAAGTATCTGAAGGGAGAGACGGTGAAAGCGAGCCGGAAATCCTGACGGAAGGATTAGAGCAGAAGGAAGAACCGGAGAAAGGAAAAACATCAGGAAATTTAGTTTTTGGAGAAGAAACGCCGGAACAGTTTGAAGCAGAAGGAGAGCCGGAGGTTTCGGAACAGGAAATACATAAGGAGAGTCCGAGACATGTCCATGCCCAGGAAGCAGCGCTCCGGCTTGAGGAGGATATGGGAACCCCGCAGCAGGATCATGCTGCCAACGGCGGCGTCCGCCCGGTTTCTCCTTCAGGCGGAGGAAGCCGTCCGCCCCAGCTTCAGGGGCTGGATCGCAAATGGCAGTGCATGGGCGGCAGATGCCCGCATTTTCAGCCTTTTGCGGATGATGAAGTGGCTGATTGTATCCAGATTACCCCGAGGGAGTTGCGCGTTATCCAGCAGGGAAATTTCCGTGCCGGAAACAATAGTTTCCTGATGCATGGGTTCTGTCATTACAGGCATCTGCTGTTCGGTAAATGCCGGGACGGAGGATACATTTTGGGAATTCCGGGAGTGTTTGAAAGCCAGGAACAGTATATGGCAAATATGTTTGGTTTTCCCATATTTAAAGAAGCAGTATCGCAGAATCAGGGCGGGAGATTCGGGTACTGGTGCCGCCGCCTGCCGTAGTTCGGGAATATGGGAGCCGCCCGCGGTCTATATTAATCAATTCCCCTGACTTCGGCCAGGGGGATTTTTTTGCGCAGGATGGCACAGAAGCCTTCGAGTTCTTCCTTCGTATAACTGGAGAAAACAGGGTGGATGACGCTGGCAGATTCCCGGTAAGCCTGGAGGTAATAGGCGCGGCATCCTTCCAGCCAATCGGCGATATCCTCAAAATCTTTGGAGGTATGCAGTTCACGAGTCACGGTCGTGCGGAATTCATAATCGGAAACATGAGATTTCAGATATTCCACGGATTCTTCAATAAGAGAGAGGTCTACCCGGCTGATTCCGGCAGCTTCCGGATAGCGGGCGCGGGAAGTTTTGATGTCCATAGCTACATAATCAATCAGGTGATTTTCATAAAGATACCGGACAACCTGCGGGCGGGTGCCGTTGGTATCTAATTTTACAAGATATCCCAGGTCTTTTATTTTTTGGATGAGTGCGGGCAGCTCAGCATGGAGCGTAGGCTCCCCGCCGCTGATACATACCCCGTCCAGAACCCCCCGCCGCTTTGTCAGGTATGCGAGCACTTCTGCCTCGGGAATGGCGGATTCCTGTTCGGGATGGAGAACCAGATTTCCGTTCTGGCAGAAGGGGCAGCGGAAGTTGCAGCCGCCCAGGAAAAGGGAAGCGCCCACTTTTCCAGGGTAATCCAGAAGTGTCAGGGTGTTAAATCCATATATATTCATGTGTAGGAAAGTCCTTTCTATAGTCAATCTTTCATATCATCGTGTTTCTTAAATAGTATACATGACACAGCTTTTTTTGCAAAGTATCAGGATAAGTGATAAGATATAAAAGATAGCGGCATAATGCATAAAATTTTTATTCCCGAGAGCAATGAGCCAAGCAGCCGTGCTTGCGTGGATATTTGGCGAATGCCGCGAGGGTCAAATACCCCGCCCCTTGGGGCGGAAAGAACAAGCTGGGTCACGCCCCGTAGCTTACTGCGGGGGATTTGACTTAGCGGATGGAGGGAAATGCTATGGGGTATTCTATGTCACAGATGTTATGGGTGTGTGCATTGTATATGATGGATTCCCTTTGTTCCCATATGGTACTGGGATTTTATCTTTTTGCTGTGCTGGACGAGAAGCTGTGCTGGAAGAAGATGGGAAAATTTGTTCTGCTTGCAGGAAGCTTTCCGGGAATCTTTGGAGGCTTGGGTGGACTCTTTATGCCGGGGCAGGTGCTGCTTTTTTATGTGCTTTCTACAGTGATTGTTTTTTCTATAGCGACGTTTGTGGTATCCCGGCTGTGGAACCGGGATTTATGGAGGGCATTCTGCCTGGTTGGGATTAGTGCGATTCTTCAGGTATCGAATGCTGCAGTTGTCGGATCCATTGTGCAGAGCATTACGCTGGAGCAGCTGGCAGACTTTTTGCTTTTTGCACAGCAGATGTTTTTACTGTATCCTCTGACAGCCTGGGGGATCAGCAGTCTGCTGAAGAAACTTCATTTTGGACGGCCTATCCAGTACTTATTGGAGGATGGGCGGCATATCCGCCGGACGGCAGTTGTTGTACTTCTTCTTGAGATTACGGTGGAAGTATTTTTTACACAGCGTATGATGTTAAATAATAAGCTGCTGTTTACTTATAATGCGGCCGTTATTATCCTGACGCTTTTGCTGCTCTGCCTGATTATGTATCTGGCTCGGCGGGAGGAGAGTACCCGGAAAATCCAGCTGCAGGAATCTATGATTCTGCAGCAGCAGATGTATGTGGAAAACTTGGAAGAGATGCAGCGGGAAATGCGCATTTTCCGGCATGATTATAAAAATATGCTGTCCGGGATGTATCTCTATGCGCAGGAAGGGGAAGTAGGGAAAATACAGAAAACCCTGGAAAAGCTGGAAATGGATTTTGACCAGAAAATTGGAGAGAAGATTTATGCTACTACGCAGATGGGAAATATCCGGATACCGGAAGTGAAAGGGCTGGTGATGTCCAAGCTGGTAAAAATGAATGAACTGGGGATTCCATGCAGGCTGGAGGCGTTTTATCCAATTGTGGAAATAGGGATGGATATCTGGGATTTTAACCGCTGTCTGGGGATTTTACTGGACAATGCCATAGAAGCGGCGCAGGAAAGCGGACAGCCCGGTGTGGAACTGCTTCTGATGAGCCAGGGAGGTTTCCTGACAGTCCGTGTGGCAAATCCGTGGGAAGGCGAGATAGATATAACCCGTATTTGGGAAGAGGGATACTCCACGAAAGGCGGAGAGCGGGGACTGGGGCTTTCGAGCTGCCGAAAGATTTTGGAGAAGTATCCGGGAGCCGTGCTGGTTACAAGCTGTGAAAACAAGACATTTGTGCAGGAGCTTACCCTGTAAATGCTGTCAGCAGAGGTTCCGGTTACAATGTGGGGACAGGGGCGCGGCAGGTAAAGCAGCCTGCCAGAGCAGGACGATGGGAGAGCGGATTATGATAGAAATTTACATATGTGACGATAATGAGACGGCAAGAAAGCAGATTCGGGAAGAGATAGAGAAGAAGCTGCTGATTGAAGATTATGATATGCGGGTGGTTTTTGACGGGGGTGAACCGCGCAGCTTTCTGGAGACGGTGCGGGGCGCACTCCAGAAGCGGAATGTGTACTTTCTGGATGTGGAACTTCATGATACAAAATACGATGGGTTCCTGTTGGGAAAAGAAATCCGCATGCTGGACCCCCGCGGTATGCTGGTGTATATTACCAGCTTCCAGAATCTTGCATACAGGACGTTTCAGTATCACCTGGAAGCGTTTGATTATATTGTGAAATGCGGCGGAGGCCAGAGGGAGTCCATTGACCGCTGTTTGGAGGCGCTGCATCTGCGGCTGAAACAGGAGGCGCAAAAGGATGTGGACGAAATTTATTCTGTGAAAGTGGGGGATACTTTTAAGAATGTCCCGGTACAGGATATCTTGTTTTTTGAAACTTCCCAGAAAGGCCATCATGTAATCCTGCATACAGAGTGCAGCAGGATGGATTTTGTGGGAAACTTAAATGAGATAGAGGGACAGATGGGGGAGAGGTTTATCCGTACCCACCGATCGTATCTGGTGGCAGTGGAAAAGATTACAGAGATTGACTTGAAGCATAATAAGGTGAAGGCTGGAAAACAGGAATGTCTGGTTTCGCGGAAAATGAAGTCGGCGTTGATGGAGAGGGTGAAAATGTAAAGGCATAAGAGGATTTTGTATATTAATATGGCCATTTGGGAAGAAAATCGTGCCGTTTAGGAAAAATTGTTGATTTTCAGTTCTTTTCGGGATTAAGATAGCTGCGAAAGGAGCTGATAAGGGATGGATAAAGAGTATATCCGAATGGAACATATCTGCAAAAGATATGACAAAACCCCGGTGCTGAAGGATTTGAACGCTGTTTTACAGAAAGGGGAAATTTTAGGCTTTTTAGGGCCGAGCGGCGCGGGAAAGACTACTACGATTAAGATTCTCACCGGGCAGTTAAAGCCTACGTCGGGCGAAGCATATGTGCTGGGCATTCATGTGAAAAATATTGATGAGACAATCTATGAACAGATTGGGATTGTTACAGACCAGTCAGGAATTTATGAACGGATGACCATATATGAGAATATGAAATATTTTGCCCGGATTTTAAAAGCTGACGGAAAACGGATTGATGAATTGCTGGAACGGGTAGGGCTGGAGAAGCATAAGAAAAAGCCGGCAGGCAAACTCTCGAAAGGCCAGGCACAGCGTCTGGTACTGGCACGGGCAGTGCTGCACAAACCGCGTGTGCTTTTTTTGGATGAGCCGACCAGTGGGCTGGATCCTTCCACAGCTTTAGATATCCATCGGCTGTTGGTGGAGATGAAGGAAGAGGGGATGGCAATATTTCTGACTACCCATAATATGGAGGAGGCAGAAAAGCTTTGTGACCATGTAGCGCTTTTGAATGACGGAGAGATTGTGGAGTATGGTACGCCCCGTGAGCTGTGTCTGCGTTACAACAAAGAAAAGTGCTATAAAGTGCTGTTGGAAAATGGCGAAGAACATGTGCTAAAGCAGACAGCGGAGGATATTGAGCGGCTGTCTGGGTGGCTGCTGGGGAACCAGGCGGCGGCAGTCCATTCCTGCGAGCCGACCCTGGAAAATGTATTTTTGACAGTGACAGGGAGGGAATTACGATGAAAGCGATACATGGAAATAAACTGGCAGCTGTGACGGAAATGAAGCTGAAGGCGCTGTTCTCCAAAAACTTTATCATTATGCCGGTTTTTGCAATCGGGCTTACGTTTGTGATGAAACTGGTTTACGGTACTGTGCTGGAAGGGGAAGCGGGTATATTTGGGAAGGCTTATGCACTGGCATATGGAGCGCTGATGAATATTTGTATGACCGGAGTTTACTGTGTAAGCGCGGCGCTGGCAGAGGAGAAGGAGAAGCATACGCTCCGTGTACTGATGACATCTTCCGTAAATGGGACGGAATTCTTCTTGGGAAGCCTGATTCCTGTAATCTTGATGGTGGAAGCAGTAAATGCGCTGCTGGTGCCGCTCGCAGGTGTTACTATGGATGCGGCGGGCTGGGCGATATATCTGGGTATTTCTCTCCTGGCAGCTATTGCAGGGGCGGTGATAGGTATGATTTTTGGCATTTTTGCGAAAAATCAGGTGACTGCCAGCACTGTGACGACGCCGATTATTATGGTGCTTATGATGGTTCCGATGTTTTCCCGGTTAAATGAAATGCTGGGGACGATCACCGATTTCCTTTTTACGGGAATCATGATGCACACGGTAGAGAATATTGTAGATGGAAGCAGGAATCCTGTATCGGTGAGCAGTCTTGTTATCCTGGTGGGGGAAATCTTGCTGGCTATGGGAATTTTTCAAGTTGTCTACCGTAAAAATGGGTATGATTCTGAATGATTGATATTTGAAGCAGAAAAGAAGAAAGTATCGAAAGGATACATGAGGTGATTTTGCCTCATGTATTCTTTTCTATATATAGAGCTTTTGTTTTACCAATGCCAATCTGGGCGCAGATTTGTTGGTTTCACGATGGCTGGTGAAAACGGTTTGTGAAGGAATAGCATCTCCGGGGTAGCGGAGATGCCGTTTCTTGTGTTATAATCCAGATGACAGCAGGAGAGATGCGGTAAATATTGATAAAAGGGGGGAGCCATGCGGAAAGCAGTAATAATCATTAACGGAAACGGAGGGGTAGGCAAAGATACGTTGTGCGAATTTGCAGGCGCGGCTTACCGGACACAAAATATTTCTTCGGTTACCCCGATTAAAGAGATTGCCTCCAGGTATGGATGGCGGGGTGAGAAGGATTCCAGGTCGAGGAGATTTCTGGCAGATTTAAAGAGGGTGTTTAGTGAGTACAATGATTTGCCATGCAGATATCTGGAAGAAGAATACCGGAAATTTCTGGAGAGCGATGCACAGCTTTTGTTTGTGCACATCAGGGAGGGAGAAGAGATAGACAAATTCAAGCGGCATGTGGATATTCCATGCATCACGCTGCTGATACGGCGGGGAAGCGCGCAGCAGAGCTGGGGTAACGCATCCGACGATAATGTAGAAAAATATGCCTATGATTACTGTTATGATAATGACAGGGAATTGACAGAAGCGAAGGATGATTTTGTCCGTTTCCTACAGGATATTTTGGGATTTTAGTACAGGCTGGGAGCTGCGGGGCTTTTGGGATGCTGTGCAGCCTTGGTATGAAGGAGGAATGGGATTTATGAGACGCTTTGTGGAAACTATGAGAAGGAGCTGGGTGTTTTCGTCTATTATTACTGTAGCGTTGGGTGTAGTGCTGCTCCTTTACCCGGATACGACCAGTACAGTACTGTGTTATGGCGTGGGCGCTGTGCTTTTGTTTCACGGGATGCTTGACCTGGTGCGCTACTTTACCAGGCAGGAGGGAGAATTTTTCCTGAGGTATGAGCTGGCGGCCGGTATTATACTTTGCGCCGTAGGAACTTTTATGCTGATTCAGCCGGAAATCGTAACGATGGTGATTCCTATGATTTTGGGAATTTATATTGTGATAGACGGCGGGGTGAACGTACGCCGCTCCTTTGAGATGAAGGAGCTGGAGTTTTCACGCTGGTGGGCGGCGATGGTTGTAGCGGCGCTGATGATCCTGCTGGGACTGGTAATGTTTTTAAATCCTTTTGCGGCGGCTCAGGTTACGGTTATGTTTATCGGCGTTGTCCTGATATATCAGGGAGTCTCAGACTTTATCATCCTGATGCTGATTGGCGTCTGGAAGAGACGGCTGGAGAATCGGCTCGAAGAGCAGGGTGGAAGATAAGATAGGAGTGTGTAATGAATAAACGCATACGAAGGATTTTTCTTCTGCTGGCGCTTTTTCTTCTGGCAGGAGCCGGAGCGAGGGCGCAGGCAGGGGGATTTAACTTGATAAAGACTGTTATGGAGCAGCCTGCTCCTGCGGGCAGATGGGTGAAAGCCGGGTCAGGATACCGATTCCGCTATACCGTATCGAAAAAATATGCTAAAAATACCTGGATAAGAACAGGCACAAAAATTTCTTTTGTGGATCGGGCAGGCTTTCGTGCGACAGGGTTTAAAAAATACAGGCAGAAAACCTATTATCTGGATGCCAGGGGATACCTGGCTCTGGGATGGCAGAGGATTGGCGGGGAAAAATACTATTTTTCCAGGAAAACAGGAGCGATGCTGACAGGCTGGAAGGAAATAGGCAAAAATAAATATTATTTTTCCGAGAAAGGAATCCTTCAGAAAAATACCTGGGTTGGCAGCCGGTATGTGGACGCCGGGGGACGCTGCCGGGACGCGAAGAGGATATTTGTAGGCGATTCCCGTACTGCCGGTATGCGGGACGCAGTGAATAACAGAGATACTTATATCGCACAGTGGGGAAAAGGTTATGAGTGGTTCGCGGACGCCGGAGTACGGAAGTTACAAAGAGTATTGGATAAAAGCCCCTATTCAGCCGTTATTTTTAACCTGGGTGTGAATGATTTAAAAAACGCAGAGCTGTACGTGGGTATATATGAAAGGCTGATACGGCAGTATCCGAAGGCAAGGTTTTATTTTATGTCGGTGAACCCGGTGGAGGAGGGGTTTCTCCATGAAAGCGGCTTTAGCCAGAGAGAGAATGCCGTGATAGAAGGGTTTAATCAGAGAATGGAGCAGGTTTTTGGAGGGCGTTACATAGACAGTTACCACTGGCTTTTGGAGAAAGGATACCTGCGGGAACAGCCGGGAGGATACGGGACTATTGATGGGTTACACTATACCGATACGCTCTACCGGAAACTGCATGGGTATGTAGCTGCGCAGGTGAGGTGAAAGCGCCGTAACAGTTCAGCCCAGGACTTTGCGCTTGATGCAAAGTCCGTGAGAATGCGTAAATTCAGCCAGAGAATCCGGCCCTTTGCGAACAGCAAACTTTAAATGGGCTGGATTACGTAACGGTGAAGCCGAAGGCTGAACTGTTACAAAACGCCGGGAAACTGCGGAAAAAAGGCTTGACTTCCCCTGTTTGCCTATGGTACACTGAGAAGGCGAATGGAAGTAGGTCTTTTTTTTATGCCTAAAATCGACGGCCTGCCAGGCCGCCGGCAAAATACAACGAGAGAGAGGTGGAAGTTGTGCGCACTAGAATCACATTGGCATGTACGGAATGTAAACAGCGTAATTACAACACGACGAAGGATAAGAAGAATCATCCGGACAGAATGGAAACTAAGAAATATTGCAGATTCTGCAGGAAACACACAATGCACAAGGAGACGAAATAAGTCGACGGAAAGGAAAGTGACGAGATGGGAGAGACTGTAAAGACAGACAAAGCCCCTAAGAAAAGCTGGTCCGAAGGCCTCAAGGCCGAGTTCGACAAAATTGTATGGCCGGATCAGAAATCACTTGGAAAGCAGACAGTATCCGTAGTTGTGCTTTCAGTTGTACTTGGCGTCATTATCACGATTGTGGATTTTCTGGTACAGTATGGTGTAGATTTCATTGTTAAGTAAGGGCAAGGGTGATTATATGTCAGAAGCAAACTGGTATGTTGTCCATACCTATTCAGGGTATGAGAACAAGGTGAAGGCCAACATTGAGAAGACCATTGAGAACAGGCATCTGGAAGATCAGATTCTGGAAGTCAGGGTTCCGATGCAGGAAGTCATAGAAGTGAAAAACGGCGCCAAGAAGCAGGTTCAGAAGAAAATGTTTCCGGGTTACGTGCTTCTAAATATGATTATGAATGACGACACCTGGTACGTCGTAAGGAATACCAGAGGCGTTACCGGATTTGTTGGACCTGGATCTAAGCCGGTGCCACTTACCGAAGAGGAAATGAAGCCCCTCGGTATCCAGGATGCAGAACTGCATGTGGATTTCGCAGAGGGCGACACTGTGATGATTACCGGAGGTGTCTGGAAAGACACGGTAGGCGTCATTTGTGCTATGAATGACAGCAAGCAGATCGTTACGATTAATGTGGAGCTGTTTGGTCGTGAAACCCCGGTGGAAATCGGATTCACGGAAGTTAAAAAGATGTAACTATTTAAATTCCGGTAAGTGAATTCGCGGCTTATCGGAGCGTGGGAGGGAAACCCCCGACAATACCACATAGGAGGTGCCTAAAATGGCAAAAAAAGTAACAGGTTATATTAAATTACAGATTCCTGCTGGTAAGGCTACACCAGCTCCGCCAGTTGGTCCGGCTCTTGGACAGCATGGTGTGAATATCGTCCAGTTTACCAAGGAGTTCAATGCAAGAACCGCTGATAAGGGCGATTTGATTATCCCGGTAGTTATTACTGTTTACGCAGACAGGAGCTTCAGCTTTATCACAAAGACTCCGCCTGCAGCAGTCCTGCTGAAGAAGGCGTGCAACCTGAAATCAGGTTCAGGCGTTCCGAATAAGACAAAAGTAGCTACGATTTCGAAAGACAAGATTAGAGAAATCGCTGAAATGAAGATGCCGGATTTGAACGCTGGAAGCGTTGAAGCGGCTATGAGCATGATTGCAGGTACTGCAAGAAGCATGGGTATCGTTGTTGAAGAGTAAACGGAGATAAAGTGGGAGGGTCATTCCCGCAAACACCACCAGGAGGTTATTTAATATGAAAAGAGGAAAGAAATATGTAGAGGCTGCAAAAGCGATTGACCGCACAGCGCTCTATGATCCAGCAGAAGCTATTGCTTTAGCGAAGAAGGTAGCAGTAGCGAAATTTGATGAGACAATCGAAGCTCATATCAGAACAGGCTGTGACGGACGTCACGCAGACCAGCAGATTCGTGGTGCGGTAGTGCTTCCGCACGGAACAGGTAAAAAAGTCCGCGTCCTGGTATTCGCAAAGAATGCAAAGGCTGACGAGGCTCTTGCAGCAGGCGCAGAGTACGTAGGCGGAGAGGAACTGATTCCGAAGATTCAGAACGAAAACTGGTTTGAGTTTGACGTTGTAGTAGCTACACCGGATATGATGGGTGTTGTAGGACGTCTGGGACGTGTACTCGGACCGAAAGGTTTAATGCCGAACCCGAAAGCCGGAACGGTTACTATGGATGTGACAAAGGCAGTTCAGGATATCAAAGCCGGTAAGATTGAGTATCGTTTGGACAAAACAAATATCATTCACGTGCCAATCGGAAAAGCTTCTTTCACAGAGGAGCAGTTAGCGGACAACTTCCAGACGCTTATGGGCGCTATCGTAAAGGCTAAGCCGAGCGCTTTGAAAGGCCAGTATCTGAAGAGCGTGACTATCGCTCCGACAATGGGACCTGGCATCAAATTAAATACGGCGAAGTTTATGTAATTCATGAGGAAAATGGGGATGCGTATAACCGTGAAATCGGTAAGCACCCCCTTTTTGCCTTATAACAGTACTTTCTGGCTCTAATACTTTTATATTTTTTTGATAAGGGAGATGACTCTTATTGAAATTTTGTGTAAAATTTTGACGTTTATCGTTGTAAGAAAAGAAGGGTTGTGCTATACTGAAAAACAGAAATAGATTTACTGAGCTATCAGAGTATAAGGACAGCTTTTTTTTATATAATAATTAGGGGCAGAAATATAGGAGGTGTACGATGGCAAAAAAAGAGCCAGCGATTAAAAATAGGAAAGTAAAGGCTTGTAATGTGGCAAATTTAATTGACCCGAAAAGAGACTTAAAACTTTCATTAAATAAATGTAGTGAAAAGACAAAATTTAGGAGTTCGTTGTTTGACATGTTAGTGGGATGACAGGTTTGCGAGATAAAAGAGATTCTGCGTATACGATATAGTATATGCAGAATCTTTTCGGCTTTTTCAGTGCTATTTTGAGGAGGATGTTCGTATGGGCGGAAAAGAAAATACGTTTAAAGGGTTGACAATCACGCTGAAGAAAAGGAAATTAAGTATTAATAAAGGGGATTTAAGCCATTTGTCAGATGCTCTTGATGAGCAGTATTTGGTATGGGGGCATTTTGATGAGATGACGCTTAAGTACATTGATACATGGTTAAAATGGGCGCCTTACCATACAGAAACAATTTCTTTAAAAGATGAATATGTGGATAAATATAACATAAAAGCGTATTTTCCGGAATTTGCAAAAAGGAACGCATATCAGAGTCAGGGGTTTGACTATGAAGTCTGGAATCCCCATAATAAGGACTATCCTTTTGTTGTGACATCTGTGATCAATATTTCAGATGAGTATGCCAGAAATATTATGAAAAATGAAGAACGTATCTGTAATGCATTTTCAAGGCTTATTTTGGAATGTGTGGAAGAAGGAAATCTTGAAAACCGATGGAGTGATATGCATTGTGCTTTTTTTCCTACAATTGGTTTTTCAGATTTTGTTTTGATGTTCAAAACAGCAGAATTGAATGCGGTATTGGATATTATTGAGATATTGAAGCAGAAAAAGGTTGGGAAGATTCCGTGCCTTTCAAATGCATACACTATGATTGGATTTCGTAACAGGGGAATGGAAAAGCTGACAGAAGAAGCAGTTGGCGGAATTAAGCTTGCTATTCGTTTCGGATTGAAGGATGGGGTTTCCTGTAAATATTTTAATGCATATTTTGAATCGCTCATGAAAGATAAAGTGGAGAAAAACTATGGAGTATTAGGTGACGCAGATTTTATGATTGTGTCTAATATGGAGCTTAAACAGGCATTACCGTTATATTTTGATGATGAGGAACCGGGGGTATTTCACCCGTCTCATGATATTTTTAAATATTATATCCGCAGTATGCAGTCAGAGATACGAGCCCATGTCCCCAGTGGATATTTAGATGACGATGCTCTGTATAAAGGCAGAGAAGATAAGAACATTGAGGAATATAGAGAAGAGTTCCTTAAACTCGTAGATGAACTTAGTTATTTTATGTTGGAAAACCGAATCCCGGGCAGAATTGTCTATAGCCTTCAGATTATTATGAAGCGTTTTTTACAGCTCATACAATCAAGACATTGCTTCGACATGGAAAGTATTGTTGGAAGGGCTTTTAGAAATTTTGAAAAATGTATAGAGCAGAATATAGGCGAAATTAATATATTGGATGACGATGAGAAACATTCCAATATACAGGAAATGCTCGAAGCAATGAACATGTTCAGGGAAAAGATTGGCGATTATTTGGCAGATATGCAGAGATCGGACAGCCTGTTTTTGGAAGGGCGCTCTCTTTCGCACCCATCTATAGGTTCGGCAACAAAATTGCTGTTTTTTTATAATGGTTTTATAGATAGGGTAAAAGAGTATTTATGTCCATTAGAAACAGATAAATATAGTTTTGTAGTTACAAGTGGAGGAACGGATCAGACGCAGGCGATAGATTTGTTTTCGCACTTGGATCCAACGGTTGAAAATACACATTTTGTTATATTGATGACAGTGCCAGAGTCCAGCCTGTATGATGTAAAGAGCAGCTTATTTAATGTATTGCATGAGACATTACATTTTTGCGGAGAACGTGAAAGGGAAAAACGATTTCAATTTGTTGTCAAAGCCGTTTGTGAATATACAGCAGTTGCTTTTGGCGACTTTTTTGAACGTAATCAAATAATGTTTTTTAATTGTATCTTGTCTGGTCTAAAGCCATATATGAATTTAAAAACACGAGAAGTGTTAGCGAGAGAATTGTCGACTGTTTTTAGTATCAAAACAAATGGCCTAAAAGAGAAATTACAGAGATTGATACAGAAGCGTATATATGAATGCCTGAAAAATAAAAGTGACAATTATGCCTTTTATTATGGGAGAAATGTTTATGCAAATTTATATGAGATTTTAGAGAAAGAGATATTTTATCCTGAGGTGAAGAAAGAAAGGTTAGAGTATGATATTTATGCGTACTTTGTTGACTATAGGTCAGAATTGGTGGAAGAGATACATTGTTTGTTGAGAAAATATAATATTTTGTATTCAAATGTTAAACTTATTGTTAGAGAGGCAAAAGAAGATGGAACGAAGATTCAGAAAGAAAGAGGCTTCAATGTAGATCTGGATATGGGTATGGTTCGTTCTGTCATTAATTTATATTTTGGCAGAGATGTTCGAAATGCAGGAAGTGGAATTTTTATTGATGAAGAAGATGAGAATATTAATCTCAGCGACTTGTTGGAAGTTTTGCGTTACCTTTTTAAAGAATGCTATGCTGACTGTATGTCGGGGAAAATCTTGTCTGCGCCAGAGGAGCAATTTATATTTAGTTTCCTGACAGAAGCGCGAAATGAAAGAGATGCTTTTCCGACGGGCACTTTAAACAGTTTGCGCATGATAATAGATTTTAAGTATTTATATGCTATTGAAAACAGTATACCGGAGTGTGTAAGACAGCGGTTAGATTTATATGCTAAGAAATCAGCAATGCAGAGAGAGGGCTATATTGAAATTAATAAAACGGTTGATTGGATGCAAAAAATTATTAATATAAAAGGAAAAGAGGAACGGATATTTGCACTTGTAAATCCGGTTCTGGAGTATTTGGAGGAGTGCAGAGTAAAATGGGACGAAATTGGTGTAATGGAAAATCTTCAGGAGCTGAAACGGTTAAATACCTATTCTAATATGGAAACGCCGGAGAATATATACGATTTTTTGCATTATACTGCCGATAACTGGACTGCTTATGCGAAAGAATCATAGGGGGAGATATGCTTAAGACAGAAGAGATTTTTGGAAAAAAGATTGCTGAGATGAATAAAGAGAATTTAGAAAAACTGAAAGAACGGGTTGGTTTTGATAAAGTCAACTGGGTGTTAGGCGCTGGAATTAGTAAAAGCGCAGGGGTTCCGCTTTGGGGAGAGTGTCTGTTGCGGATGTGGGCAAGAACCTTGTTTCTGGAAAGAAATTTTGACAGTGATCCGTCCATAGGAAAAGAGTTTCGGAGCACTTTAGAAGAGATAAAAAAAGAGATGAAACATCCGGAAATATTTCTTGAAAAAATTAATCAAACGATTATAGGGACAAGTAGTAATCAGATATTAACGGGAGTTAGTACGTTGGAAGCGGCAGAGTATATTCAAAACTTTGTGGCAGAAACAATTAGTTGGGGAAATCATGGGAAAGAGTATTTACAGGATTTGGCTTTTGCCGGTTTAGTAAAAGATTCTTTGAAGATTGATAAAACTCCCGATGAAATTTGGGAAAAAATGAAGGATCAGGTTTTGGGGGTTTTGGCGGCTTATTTTATGGGGCAGATAAAAAAGAATAGGGAAGTTACCGTTATTAGCTATAATTTTGACGATCTTTTGGAGTTTGCTTTAGAAAGAGTGGGATTAGAACAAGAAAAATGTCATATTAAGAATCCCGGAACAAAGAATGTTCTGGAAGGGAAAAAGGGAGTACATATTTATCATCCACACGGAACAGTTTCGGTAATTCCGAATTCGTTGTCAGAGGAATCACAAAAGCTTGTGCTGGCCGAAAGTAACTATGAGCGTTTGGAACAAAAAGCATATCTTTGGGAAAATTCCATACAGGCAAAAGTACTTCATGATAAGTCATGTGTTTTTTTAGGCTTTTCAGGTGAAGACTATAATTTCAGGCGTATTATTAAAAATATGGAGAGGGATGGCGAACGGCAGGATATTAAGCACTATTTGTTTTTGTCGATACAGTCATTTGTAAAAAAGATGTTTCATGATGTGGTTAACAAAAAACTTCTTGGAGATACAGCAAGAACAGAAAAGGAACGTGAAGAATTTTTAAGCCATATTGAGAAAAAAGAGTATGATAATACGTTAAGGGAAATATTGCATGACGAGAGTATGATTTATGAAAGAATGTTGATTGTTAAAAAGTTATATGCGCAGTATCTATACTGGGAGCGTTACAATATTATTCCGATTTGGACGACCCGTGAAGAACTTCCCCAAATGGTTCAGGAAATTCTTTCTTGATTGTATGGATGATAAGTCCTGAGGGTCAGGGGTATATGAGAAAGGCTTGACTTTAAAGGGAAGTGTTTATTACAATAAGAAAAAGGGTATTTGACAGTAGGGGGCTGCAGGTTTATGAGAATGTATGATATTATCATGAAAAAACGCAATGGCGGTGTCTTGACGGAAGAGGAGCTGCGCTTTGCAGTGAACGGATATGTGTCTGGGGAAATTCCGGATTACCAGATTTCCGCATTGCTGATGGCTGTCTGGTTTCAGGGAATGAATGATACGGAAACGGCTGTTTTGACGGACGCTATGGCGAAGTCGGGGGATATGGTGGATTTGTCGCCGATTGAGGGCGTTAAAGTGGATAAGCATTCTACCGGGGGCGTGGGGGATAAGACGACTCTGGTGGTGGCTCCTCTGGCGGCAGCCTGCGGGGTGAAGGTAGCAAAGATGTCGGGCCGGGGGCTGGGGCATACCGGGGGGACTGTAGATAAGCTGGAGTCGATTCCCGGGCTGCGCACGGCATTTGGGCAGCAGGAATTTTTTGATATCGTGAACCGGACGGGCATTTGCGTGGCTGGGCAGTCGGGAAACTTGGCGCCTGCTGATAAAAAGCTGTACGCGCTGCGGGATGTGACGGCGACAGTGGACAGCATTCCCCTGATTGCGTCGTCCATTATGAGTAAAAAACTGGCGGCGGGCAGCGACTGTATCCTGCTGGATGTAAAAACGGGGAGCGGCGCTTTTATGAAGAGCCTGGAAGATTCCATAGCCCTGGCGGAAAAAATGGTAGCCATCGGCGAGCACGCAGGGAGAAAGACGGCCGCGCTTATCACGAATATGGATATCCCGTTGGGGAATTATATCGGAAATTCCCTGGAAGTTATTGAAGCGGCGGAAACACTGAAGGGAAAGGGGCCGGAGGACTTGACGGAAGTGTGCCTGAGCCTGGCGGCAAATATGCTTTATCTGGCAGGAAGGGGAAGTATGGGAGAGTGCATGGCGCAGGTACAGGCGGCGCTCCGGGATGGTTCTGCTCTGGAGAAGCTGGTGGAGATGGCAGAAGCACAGGGAGGAGACGGCCGTGTAATTCGCGATACCTCTCTTTTCCCCCGGGCGCCTTATGAGTATCAGGTACGCGCTTCATGCGAGGGCTGGATTACGCGTATGGATACAGAGGTGGTGGGGATTTCGTCTGCGCTTCTGGGAGCGGGGCGTACAGCGAAAGAGGATAGTGTTGATTACAGCGCGGGTATCATATTGAAGAAAAAGACAGGGGATTATGTCCGGGAGGGCGAAGCGCTGGCAGTACTTTTGGCATCGGAGAAGACACTGTTTGGCGAGTCAGAAAAAGTATTTATGGGGGCGTTGGAATTTTCCGGGCAGAAACCGGAACGGGAACCATTGATTTTTGCGAGGGTGGAAAAAGAAAAGATTGCGAGATTTTGATAAAAGCAGGAAGGAAGTTTATATGCAGGACAAAAAGATTTATGTGATGGGGCATAAAAATCCCGATACAGATTCTATCTGTTCCGCGATTGCCTATGCAGACTTTAAGAACCGGACGGAGGAGAGGATGTTCGTGGCGAAGCGCGCGGGAGTCATCAGCGACGAGACGCAGTACGTACTGAATCGCTTTGGAATGGAGGTTCCCGGATATGTAGCGAATGTGGGCTCCAGAGTGAGCGACATGGATATCCGCCGGATACAGGGGGTAGACGGAAATATTTCCCTGAAAAAAGCGTGGACGCTGATGCGGAATGAGAATGTGAATACGCTGCCGATTACTACAGAGGACGACAGCCTGGAAGGTTTGATTACAATCAGCACGATTGCGGAATCTTACATGGATGTGTATGACAGTTCCATTCTGTCTACGGCTAAGACACAGTATAAAAATATTATAGAAACGCTGGACGGAAGCCTGGTGACCGGGAATGAACATGCATATTTTTTGAAAGGGAAGGTGTTGGTGGCAGCGGCGAACCCGGATTTGATGGAGAATTACATTGAGCAGGATGATTTGGTGATTTTGGGAAACCGCTACGAGTCTCAGCTCTGTGCGATAGAAATGCAGGCGGCATGCATCATTGTATGTGAGGGCGCTCCCGTATCGAAAACTATCCGGAGACTGGCAGGCGATAAGGGATGTACGATTATCAGCACGCCTCACGATACGTATACGGCGGCAAGGCTGGTGAACCAGAGTATGCCTGTAAAATATTTTATGAAACGGAAAGATTTGTCCTTTTTTGAACTGGATGATTACACCGATGTTATCAAAGAGGTTATGGCGAAGAAAAGAAACAGGGATTTCCCGATTCTGGATGAGAATGGGAAATATGTGGGCATGGTATCCCGCCGGAATTTGCTGGGAATCAAGCGCCGGGAGATTATACTGGTTGACCATAATGAGGTGTCCCAGGCAGTGGACAATATTGAGAGCGCGGACATTCTGGAGATTATCGACCACCACAGGCTGGGTTCTCTGGAAACTATGGCTCCGGTGTATTTCAGGAATCAGCCGGTGGGATGTACGGCAACCATCATATATCAGATTTATCAGGAAAAAGGGCTGGAAATCCCACCGAATATCGCAGGGCTTTTATGCGCGGCGATTATTTCTGATACACTGATGTTCCGATCGCCAACCTGTACAGCGGTGGATAAGAATGCGGCAGAGAGGCTGGCAGAGATTGCCGGAATTAACTGTGAAGAATTTGCGGCAGAGATGTTTGCGGCGGGAAGCAAACTGAAAGGAAAGCAGCCGGAAGAAATTTTTTACAGGGACTTTAAAAGGTTTGATTTGCATGATGCGGATTTTGGGGTAGGACAGATTACCTCAATGAGTCCGGGGGAACTGGCGGAGATTAAGACGCAGCTTCTTGCCTTTATGGAGAAAACTCTGGGAAGGCACGGCGAGTCTATGCTGTTCTTTATGCTGACGGATATCATTCATGAAAGCACGGAACTTTTATGCTATGGAGGGGACAGTGAGAAACTTGTGAGGGAAGCATTTGGAAGAGAGCCTGTGAACGGCTCGGTGACGCTGCCGGGAGTAGTGTCCAGGAAGAAACAGCTGATTCCGGCGTTTATGGATGTGCTCCAGCAGTAAAAGGCAGCGTATCCGCGGAAAGATAACAGGAGGTTAACAATGAAGAAGGAAACCTGGAAGGCAGGAAATATGGTTTATCCGCTTCCGGCGGTAATGGTAAGCTGCGGCAGGCGGGGGGAGCGTCCCAATATCCTGACTGTAGCATGGACGGGTACGGTGTGTACGAATCCTGCTATGGTGTATATTTCCGTGCGCCCGGAGAGATATTCTTATGATATTATCCGAGAGACGGGGGAGTTTGTGATAAACCTGACGACCGGGAAGCTGGCGAGGGCTGCCGACTATTGCGGCGTCCGTTCCGGAAGGGATGTGGATAAATTTCAGGAGATGCATCTGACCCCGGCGCCTGCAGAACACCTGGCAGCCCCGCTGATTGGGGAAAGCCCGGTAAATATCGAGTGCCGTGTGACAGAAGTGAAAGAACTCGGCTCTCATCATATGTTTCTGGCGGAGGTGCTGTGTGTGCATGTGGATTCTTCGTATATGGATGAGAAAGGCAAGTTTGGGCTGAACCGGACGGGGCTGATGGCGTATTCTCATGGGGAATATCTGGAACTTGGGAAAAAGATAGGGACATTTGGCTATTCGGTGAAGAAAAATAGCCGCAAGTCCCGGAGGTGACGGTCTGCCCTGCGGGAAAGGTATGCGTAAGGCAGGAAAGAATATATCAGGTGCGGGGAGGCTTCAGGGAGCTTCCCCGCATCACTGCGTCCTTGCCGAATTTTTGCCGGATGGAGTCAAGAGCGGCGTCCAGCCGTTTTTCTTTTTCTGTTTTCGGGTTTTCTAAATCAAAAATGGAAAGCTGTATGGGCGTGTCGTCGGGAATTAATTTTGACGCGCGGATTCCAAGCAGCCGGATGGGGGCGCCGTCCCAGAGGCTGTCAAACAGGCGGCGGGAGATACGGTAAATGCCTTCGCAGGTGTTTATGGGGGAATCAGCGGGCATCTGGTGGGAGACTCTCTGGAACGTGCTGTATTTGATTTCTACACATATATTTCCGGCGAGCTGTCTGGCTTTGCGCAGGCGTGAGGAGACACTTTCGGACAGTTCCAGAAGTACAGCGTAGGCTTCTGCGGCAGTGACGGCATCCTGAGGAAGAGTGGTAGAGTTTCCTATGCCTTTTGCTTCGGCTGGAAGAGGATTTACAGGGGTTTCATCTAAACCGTTAGCATATTCCCAGAGAATGCGTCCGTGGCTTTTCAGATGGGACTCCAGCAGCAGGACGTCGGCAGCTGCCAGTTCGCCGATGGTGCGTATGCCCAGCTTATGCAGCGTGTCTACAGAGGAGCGCCCGGCCATAAACAGCTCGTCTACAGGAAGCGGCCACATTTTTCGGGAGATTTCTTCCGGAAAGAGCGTATGTGCTTTGTTGGGTTTTTCAAAGTCAGAGGCCATTTTTGCGAGAAGTTTATTGGAGGATATGCCGATGTTCACAGTAAAGCCAAGGCGCCGGTATATTTCGTTCTTAAATTCTTCTGCGGCAGCTGCGGGGGAGGGATAGAGGTGGGAAATTCCTGTAAAGTCCAGATAGCATTCGTCAATACTGACCTGCTCAATATCAGGAGTCAGGGAGTGCAGGAAGTCCATAAGCCGGCGGCTGTACTCTGAATACAATTGATGGTTTGGAGGGACTATGGTAAGCTCCGGGCATTTTTTGCGGGCGGACATGACAGGCTCTCCAGTGCGTATGCCGAAAGCCTTTGCGGGAATAGACTTTGCGAGAACAACTCCGCGGCGGCAGCGTTCATCCCCGCCGATGACGGCGGGAATATCCCGCAGGTCAGAGCCTGAGCCTGTCCGCAGGTTTTCAACAGAAGTCCAGCTGAGATAAGCGCTGTTCACATCAACATGAAAAATAATACGGTTCATAGGAGTTCCTTTCCAGGGAAGATTTCCTTTTACAATTTTTTGTCATAGGATAAGTATAGAGGATAGCGGGGAAAAAGTAAATTGTTGAAAAAGTATGAATAGAATGTAAAATTAAGCGATTAATACAAAAGATAAAATATTGATATAAAAATATTTTTGAAAAAATATAAAAATAGTATTGACAAACAAGGGCAGGGGTGATATGATAAGTACAACAACAAAACAAGTACTTAAAAAGTAAATATCACTCAAAAGAGACGAGAAATCTTTTGGAAAAGAAAAAATTAAGGAAAAGTTTTGTTGAAGATATAAATAGTAAATAAAAGGAGGCTCAGTCCAATGGACACAGTAGAAATCCAAACAAAAAAGTGATGGGACATTCAGTAATGATGTTCCATCACTTTTTTGTTATATGACAGATGCGCAGTTATTTGGAATCGGCCTGGTTAAAAGTTTATTATGGAGGAACTTCGTGAAAAACCCCAAGAAACTGACAAAAGATTGTGTAAAAACACAGAAAGCAGTATTTACTAAAATAAAAGTTTGTGATAAAGTTATAATAGATATGCAAAATTTTGACGTACTTTTTATGCAACCTTAATATTGAGGGATAAAGGAGGATTTTATGAAGGTAAGATTAAAGAAAGCAGGAATTCTTTTGCTGGCGGCTTCCGTCATGTTCGGGACAAAAGGAGAACTTTTGGCAGTCCAGTCGGCAGACACAGGGACAGCAGAACTGGTGGATGGAAATACGGCTGCACCGGAGCCCTGGGGAGCGCTGCCTAGCCAGAACCAGTATGAGTACCAGAAAGAAGAACTGGCGGCATTTTGCCATTTTGGCCCGAATACGTATTCAGGGTATGAGTGGGGGTTTAATCAGGGAACGCAGACGTGGCTGTATGAAGGAATTGAACCCGCGGAACTTCTGCCGCTGGAAAATGACTTTGATGCGGAAACGCTGGTAAAAACGCTGCAGGAGGCAGGATTTAAGAAGCTGATTGTGACGGCAAAGCACCATGACGGATTCTGTATCTGGAACAGCCAGTGGACAGATTATGATATGGCAAGCACAAACTATAAAGATGGAGAAGGGGACATTTTGGCTGAGATTTCGGCGGCATGTACAAAATACGATATGAATATGGGACTGTACCTCTCTCCGTGGGATGTGGCGTCGCCGAGTTATGGATATTTTGATGCAGATGGAAACAGCCTTTGTGATTGGAATGGAAGTGGAAAAGGAACACCGAAGAACGGAATGAGCTGGGAGGAGATGGAGGCAGCTGACGCGGAAGACTATAATGTATATTATGATAATCAGCTTCGGGAAATCCTCAGCAACCCTAAGTATGGAAATAATGGACGTTTTGTGGAAGTCTGGATGGACGGAGCGAAAGGAGACAGATCCAAGTATCAGGAATATGATTTCGTAAAGTGGTTTACCACAATTCAGGAGTGCCAGGGCAAGGCGGCAGGTTATGAGGACGATTGTCTTTTATTTGGTGCACAGGCATATACGACAGTACGTTGGATTGGTAATGAATTAGGGCTGGCAAATGAAGAAACCTGGTCAAAATCCCGTGCAGATAAAAATGCTAACAGCACCGGAGGAACGATAGACAACGGTTCAAGCGGCGGCTATACAAAAGGCTTTTCAGATGGAAACCAGTGGACTGTACCGGAGGCAGATGCACGTATTACAAGCGGATGGTTCTGGGGAGATAATAAAAAGACCCCGAAATCCCTCAGTGAACTTTCGAACATGTATTTTAATTCGGTAGGGCACAATGCAACGCTGCTGTTAAATATCCCTCCAAATCCGGAAGGAAAAGTTGATCAGGCGATTCTTGACAGGGTGGCAGAGTTTGGAGAGAATATTAAAGAGAGCTTTGATAATAATCTGGCGGAGGGAGCTGCGGTAACGGCAACAGAGGTCAGAGGAAATGATGTTAAATTTTCCCCAGCAAACGTCATAGATGGAGATGATGATACTTACTGGACTATGAATGACGGAAGCACCACGGGAAGCCTGACGTTGGATTTGGGAGGAACAAAGCGGTTTGATCTGGTAACGATTGAAGAAGCTATTCAGCTTGGCCAGAGAATCAACAGTTTTACGGTGGAATACCAGACAGAAGGCAGCAGTGAATGGCAGGAATTTGCATCCGGAACTACTATTGGGGCGAAGAGAATCTGCAGGAACCGGGAAGTAAAAGCAAATAAAATCAGGATAAACATTACGGGAACTGCAGCTGCTGAGGCGGTGCCTCTGATTAGCGAAGTAGGCATTTACCAGGCGTCGGAAGCGTTTGCATTAGGGACAGGGATTCCGGATGAACTGGATGTGATTAGTGTTACGGATACAGATATAAGCGATGGAGCAGGATTTACTTATTCAGGCTGGACGGCAGAGACAGGAAGCCATTTTCTTGGTGGAAACAGCATGTATGCGGGCGCGGGAAAGGAGGCGACCCTGAACTTTACCGGGAGTAAGGTGTGGCTGTATGGAACAAAGGATTCCGGACACGGCGCTGCAAATATTGAAATTGACGGAGAACAGGTAGCTGTTATGAATACGGCAGCAGGCAGCAGGTCAACAGGTCAGATGATTTACGAGTCTGAGGATTTAGAAGATGGTTCCCATACGCTCAAGATTACCAATACAGGCACAGTCGGACTGGATGCGGCGGTAGTGCTGAATAACGGCGGAAAGGGAATGCTGCAGTTTGAGACGAGAACATATGAGGTGGAAGAAGATACGGTTACAGATATTGTTGTAAAACGTATCGGGGGAAGCCGGGGAACGGTTTCGGTGGTTTATGAGAACAATCCGGGTTCTGCAGTTCAAGGTCATTATGATGTCAATGGCATAAGCGGAACACTCGTTTTTGCAGACGGAGAAAAAGAAAAATCATTTCCTGTAAGGACTACACGTGATAAAAGTGTTACGGGAGACCTTTATTTTACGGTAGACCTGACGGAAACAGAGGGTGCGGCATTAGGGTTTAATACATCTATGAAAATTACTATTCATGATGCAGATGATCCGCAAAGACTGGAAAAAGCAAAAGATATTCTGGAAGAGGCTTTGGGAACCGATTATGGACAGTATGTCAGTGCAGTTGAACAGGAGAGCACACAGGATATCATAGAGGAAGTGCAGAAGATTATCCAGAGATTGAAGGCATATATAAACGCAGGAGATAAAGTTCCCGTCCATGCTGTTGTTGAGACGGCGAACCGGCTAGAAGAGGCAAGGGCAAAGCTGATCATGCGGGAAGCCTATACAGAGGAAGAACCTTTTATTCTTCCGACAGGTGAAGAGGTGAAGACAGCGGAAGCAGAGGCGTGGATTTTGGACGCTTCCAATGCACCATCTGGGAAGCATATACGTATTACGGATGATACAACAGCGAGCAATGGGAAAAAGGTAAGTTGGTTTGCGCGCGGAAATGAGGTTATTTTGCCATTTGATGCGCCTAAGGCAGGAATATATAAGGTAACAATGACGTATCAGAGCGGAAGGGCACAGGACAATAAAAATGCGCTTAGTTGGGGAGGAACAAATGTAAATACCGGAACGGTGGAAGTTTTTGGGCCAAATGCAGACACATACAAAACAGAAGAATTTAATATTGAGGTAATGCAGGAAGGAGCGGGCAGACTGGTACTCACGGTACCGGATTCCGGTACAAATCCGGAAGGACCCACGATGGATAAATTTCAATTTGAATGTGTAGATAAAACGGTTGAAGAGATACCGGTGACGGGAATTTCCTTTGAAGGAATGCAGGAAACAGAACTGACGGCCGATATGCCATATCTGTTGCTGGTTCCGCAGTTAGAGCCATATAATGCGACCGGAAAAATTATTTTTGAAAGTTCAGATCCGGCAGTGGCTGAAGTTACGGAAGATGGGCTGGTAACGGCATCTGCAGACGGGAGTGTGGTAATAACCGTGAGAACAGAGGACGGTTTACAGAAAGTACAGATTCCGTTGACGGTAAAAGGCGTCCGTTGGAAAGAGGTAACGGAACTTGCACTGAATGTGAAAGAGGCTACGCTTACGAAACAAAATCCAAAGCTTCAGCTAAAGGCAGTAATTACTCCTTCAGATGCAATGTATAAGGATGTAAGCTTCGAAAGTTCAAACCCATCTGTAGCATCTGTAGATGAGAACGGACTGGTAACGGCGGTGTCAGACGGGGAGGCTGTCATTACGGCAACGGCCGTCTATGATAGAAAGCAGGCGAGGTGTAAGGTTACTGTAAAATTGAACGCCTCGGATGAGCCGGGTAAGAACCCGCCGGGAAATAGCGGTAATCCGGGAAAAGACCAGAACGGAAAGCCGGGGGCAGTTACAGGAGTTAAGACAGCGCCGGATATTTCGTCTATTAAAGTTTCATGGAATAAAGTGGAGAAGGCTGATAGTTATATTGTGACGGTTTATCAGGGGAAAAAGCTTTTAAAGAGTTATCCGGTTACCGGAAACAGCCTGAAAATCAGTAAGCTGAAAAAGCTGACGCCGTATTCTGTTAAAGTAGCGGCTGTAAATAAAGCGGGACAGGGAGCGGATTCAGCGCTTGTCAAGACAGGGACATGTCCTAAGAAAACAAAGATTACTACTGTTAAGCAGACGCAGCCAAAGAAAGCGAAAGTGACGTTTAAAAAAGTAAAGAAAGCCAAAGGCTATGCGGTTTTCTGCAAGGCAGGGAAAGGCAGCTATAAGAGGGTTGGCGTAACAAAGAAAACAACATTCGTTGTGAAAAAGCTGAAAAAGGGCAAAAAATACAGCTTCCAGGTAAAAGCATTTATCAAAAACGGAAAAACATTTGTGTATGGAAAAGCTTCCAAAGCA
This sequence comes from Hominisplanchenecus murintestinalis, assembly GCF_943193015.1. Taxonomy (NCBI): domain Bacteria; kingdom Bacillati; phylum Bacillota; class Clostridia; order Lachnospirales; family Lachnospiraceae; genus Hominisplanchenecus; species Hominisplanchenecus murintestinalis. The sequence goes on along the minus strand of NZ_CALPCM010000002.1, from coordinate 57,984 downwards.
AAGACTCTTAAAGTGAAATAGTAAAATAAATAATGCGGCAGGCTGTCCAAGGGAAAGGTATCGGTCTGCCGCACTATATAAAAAGAAGGAGGACATTTATGAAGAAAGGAGCAAGGCGGTATGCGGCGCTGGCATTATCTGCAATGTTGGCAGTTTCCGGCATGGGCAATCTGCAGAAAGCAGAAGCAGCCGGCGTCAGGATGGTAAGAGACGGGGATCTTCAGAATGTGGAAGTGGAAGCCCCGGAAGCCTGGGGCGCGACACCGAACGCGGAGCAATTGCATTATATGAAATCCGGTCTGGCTGTTTTCTGCCATTTCGGGCCAAATACGTATAACAATATAGAATGGGGCGAAAATTATGGTACCCGTGAGCCGAGTGATATTTTTGGGCTGCGGGAGGGATTTGATGCAGAAGGGCTCGTGAAGGCGGTAAAAGAAGCAGGGTTTAGCCGTATTATCCTCACGGCAAAGCATCACGATGGCCTTTGTCTGTGGGACACAGAAACCACAACCTACAATATTTGTGAGGCAGGGTATCAGGGAGATATCCTTGAGGAGCTTTCCGACGCGTGTACTAAGTATAATCTGGATATGGGATGCTACCTGTCTCCGTGGGATATCCATGAAGATAAATACGGGTGTTTTGGCGACAACAATAATAGAGAAAATACAGGAGGGTATACGGACTACAATAAGCTTTATATCGACAGCATAAAGGAAATATGCACAGCGAAGAAGGAGGACGGAAGCTATAAATATGGAAACAGGAATCCGAACAGACGCTCCGACGCGTTTGTAGAGTGGTGGATGGACGGCGCACAAGGAAATGCAAATAATGAGCAGACATTTGATTGGAAAGGGATTCTGGGAGAAATCCGCAAATGGAATCCCAGCTGTCAGGTATTCGGAACACATGCGGCGATAAACGGAAAAAATGGGAAGGAAGATATTGCCCTTGCTTCCACCGGAGGCATTCATTGGATTGGGAATGAAGAAGGGAAGGCGTCGACTACAACATGGGCAAAGGTTACAGCGGGGGAGAGTTATGAGAATACGACTCTGTTTCCAAGGCCGCAGGGTGCGATTGAAGGAAAACCGGACGGAGATCAGTGGTCTGTGCCGGAGGTAGATGCGCGTATACTTAGCGGATGGTTCTGGACAGACGGGGCGAATGAAAATACGCTCAAATCTGAGAGAAGGCTGGCACAGATGTATTTTGAGTCTGTAGGGCGCGGCGCTGCATTCCTGCTTAATATGTCGCCAAATAAAACAGGCGCAGTTTCAGAAGAGCAGTTAAACAGATTTAAGCAGTTAGGTGAAAATATTAAAGGCACATTCGCCAATGATTTCACGAAAGCAGAAGGCGTAACGGCGTCTGCTACATCGGTATGGGGGAATGCAAAAGCATATTCTCCGGCAAATGTACTGGATGAAATACCGGACGGGCAGGAATATGATGAAACCTACTGGGCGCCCGCGGAAGGAGAGACTACAGGAAGCCTGGAAATCGATTTGGGACAGGCGAGAGTTTTTGACGTAGTGTCTATAGAAGAGTACATTCAGAAAGGGCAGACGATTTCCTCTTTTTCGGTAGAATATAAGGATACAGAAGGGGAATGGCAGCTTTTTGACGAGAGCGCTACGGTTTCTTCAAAGCGTTTGTGCAGAACTGTGCCGGTAGAAGGCACGGCGGTACGTATCAATATTAAATCTGCGTATTCTACGCCGATGATTAATAATGTAGGCGTATTCAAGGCAGTGAGAGGTTTTGAACTGGACAGCGCAGCAATAAAAGTTCCTTCAAATTTAAGAGAGCTTCCGATTCAGGATTTTACACTCGATAGCTCATGGTCATATCAGGATGCGGAGATGAATGCCGGAGCGTCAAAGGAAGAAGCTGGATCGGCGTGGTCAAATGCGAATAAAAATGGTGTGGCGTCTTTTACATTCACAGGAACCCAGGCATGGATTTTCGGAAAGAAAGATCCGGGACATGGGACGGCAGATATCAAGATTGATGGAAAAGCGGCAGGTATCATGGATACATGGGCGTCTGCGAAGTCAGTGGGGGCATGTCTTTATGTTACTCCGGAACTGGAATACGGGGAACATACGGTTGAGATAACGTGTACAAAGGATGCTATTGGATTGTCGAAGGTGCAGTATGCAGACGGCACCGGAATATTCGATATAAAACAAAAGAAATATGGCCTGGTGTATGGGGCAACCATAGAAGTTGAGATTATCAGGCAGGGCGGCTCTAAAGGAGAAGCAACGATTCATTACATTACGGAGTCGGCAAGCGCGGAACAGGGAGTGAATTATGAACACACAGCAGGGAGCGTAACTTTTGCAGATGGAGAGACAGTGAAGAAGGTTACACTCACGGCATATGATAAAAACGGAAGTCCGGCGCATGATGACAGGATCGTTGATGGAAAAGATTTCTATTTCATTCTTTTGAGCGGTTCGCAAGGGGCGGGTATAAGCACAGAGCCGAGCGCAAATGTGGTTCTTTATAACGCTGACAGTGAGCGGATTTTGGAAGAATGTGAATCTATAAACTTAGATACTTATAAGAGACAGACCGTGGCAGAGTTTGAAAAAGCATTGGCGGCGCTGAAAGAGTGCAGAGCGGACAGCGCGTCTACACCGGAAGCTTTAAGGACAGCCGCAAAGAACCTGATGGATGCGAAGAATGCCCTGGAAAAAGAAGACGGGAATTATACGGCAGATAATCCATTTAACTTCCCGAGCAGAAGCGATACATTAAAGACAGTGGAAGCGGAAGCTTTTGAGCTGGATTTTTCGAAAGTTTCAGCAGAGGCTGATAGAGTGCGCGTTGCCGAGACAGAGGATGGCATAGTTGTTGAAAACTTTAAAAACGGAAACAGGATAAAGCTTCCGTTTTATGCGGCGAAGAGAGGAATCTATACGGTAACCGCTTTTTATAGAAGTGACAGGACAGAGGATAATCCCCACACTTTAAACTGGGGCGGTACAAATGTGAGGGACGGAAGCCTGGATGTATACGGTGAGACAGGCGTAGCAGAGAACCTTGCGGCAGAGATTACTGTAAAAGTTATAGCTCAGGGAAATGGCGAGCTGATTTTTACGGCAGATGAGAAAGACAGCCCTGTGATTGATAAATTCAGGATAAAGTATGCGGGCGAAGACCCGGAAGTGGCAGCTCAGGAAAAAGCCCTGGAAAATCTCGATATTGCTGTAAATCGTGCGAAGGCGTTCATCGATGCAGGGAAAGGGAACTATACGGAAACATCCTGGAAGGCTTTTACAGATGCGTATCATAAAGCGGCCAAAAGGGATCCGAATGCATCAGTGGAAACGATAGAAGCGCTTCAGAAAGCTCTTGAAGAGGCACAGAAAGCGCTTAAACCGGAAACAGCTTCCCCGGCTCCAAAACCAACGCCGGCAGTTACAGCTCTGCGTGCACCGGCAGGCGTGAAAGCAGTGAGTACAAGCACCGGGGATGTGAAAGTAACTTTTCAGGCATCTGCCAACGCAGCTTCTTATGAGATTTACCGCAGGATAGGGAATGGCGCAGCAAAGAAGATTGGCACAGTGACAAAGCTTTCTTATGTAGATCACAAGCCGGCAGGAGGAAAAAAGTCTACCTATACGGTAGTGGCCGTTTCATCGGGGGCAGTTTACAAAAATAGCGCGGAAAGCGCAGGTGCAAGCATAACGCTTCCCAAAGCGGTAACGAAGCTCAAGGCAAAGGCGGCAGGGAAGAATGTGAAGATTAGCTTTAAGAAAGTAAAAGGAGCAAAGAATTATATTATTTACCGCGCGTCGCAGAAAAATGGCAAATATAAAAAAGTCAAGATGTTAAAAGCAAAACAGACAACTTTTGTAGATAAGAAAGCGAAGAAAGGAAATAATTTCTACAAAGTAGTTGTGAAAAAGGGAAAAGTTTACAGTCCGGCGAGCAAAGTGCGCAGTGTGAAAATAAAGAAATAAACGGCAGACAGCAGGCGCCGTGGCAGATAGAAAAAAATTCGTCTGCCGCGGCGTTTTGCTGTGTTGCCCTTTTTGCTCTGGAAGGCAGGTTATTCTTTGACATCCGTATAGAGGTGTGATAAACTTGATTTAATTATAGGCAAATTGTCGAGGTGAATATTTTGGATAAATATGAATACAGCTTGAAGCTGGAGGAAATCAACAGACTGGTTGAAAATGACAACTATGAAGATGCGGCAAAGATTGCAGATACGGTTGACTGGAAGCGGGTTCGGAATGCAAGGACACTCTGTATGGTCAGCGAAATATACGAAGCAAATGACAGGCTGGAGGACAGCAGGGATGTTCTGATGCGGGCTTATCGGCGAGCTCAGGGGGGACGTATGATTGTTTACCGCCTGGCAGAAGTAGCGATTCAGATGAGGGAGTTTGACGAGGCTATTGAATATTACAGCGAGTTTGCAGATATTGCGCCGAATGATTATTCACGCTATGTGCTGAAGTATAAGATTTATAAAGGACGGGGTTCCAGGCTTGAGGAGCAGATTGCGATCCTGGAGGAATACAAGGAGAAGGAGTATACAGAAAAGTGGGCATATGAGCTGGCGCTTCTCTATTATAAAGCAGGTGAAGAACAGAAATGCGTGGAAGAGTGTGATGATTTGGTGCTCTGGTTCCGGCAGGGGGACTATGTCATTAAAGCTCTGGAGCTTAAGAGCAGGCTGACACCTTTGACGGCAGAGCAGCGTGCAATCTATGAGCATAGGGACGAGCTGACGCCGAATAAAGCAGAGCTGGTAGAGGCGGCTGTGCCGACGCTGGAGAAGGTTATTACGGAAAAAATGCCTACATCGGAAGAGGAAGCGATTACGGACAATATTATTTCAGAAACGGAAAAAGAACTGGCGCAGGCAGTATCTCAGCATGCGGCAGAAGCGCAGGCAGAAAAGGAAGACCAGGATAATAGCTGGCGGTACCATACCGGACCGGAAAGGACAGAGGAAGAGCACAAAGAGGCGGAGATTGAACAGGAAAAGAGCGCGGAGGAAGTTTCTGCTGAGGGTGAGAACAGCCCAAAAGAGATTCCGGGAGAGAATTCTGATAAGCAGGAGCCCAGTGTGGAGGATTTGCAGCGGGAGATTGCAAACAGCATGAGGGAGCTTGTGTCTGATATAACGAGGAAAGAAAGCGACGAGGGAATCATTGAGCCGATGAATGACAAGCCTGTCCACAGCGGAACCGCACAGACAGAGGAACGGACAGAGCCCCCAAAGGAAAATATTGACGACGTGCTGATGGCAATGGCAGTGGGAACAGAGGAACAGGCAATGGCAGAAGAGGAGAGTGAACCGGCGCAGGAGGAATCAGAAGCGGAAACAAAGGAATCGGAGGAAGAAAAAGTTCCGGAGGTTCCGGGGACGGATACAGAGGCACAAAAAGGGGCGGAACAGCCGAAGGCAGAAACGGAAGAAGAAGGAATATCTGCTGAAATCCGGGAAACCGGAGAAGTTTCACAGGTACCGGAAACTGACACACAGAAACCGGCAGGTGATACGATAGATTTATCTGCCGCGCTGGAGCGCGCAGCAGGCGTAGAAAATATGCGTCCCAATACGGCAGAACCAAATGCAGCAAAAGAGGAAGCAAAGAAAGAATCCGTTTCAAATGCCATTCCCCAGCTTACTTTAGAGGAGCAGTATATTTTTTCCTATTTTTCATCTATCCAGGGACTGCGGGAGCAGATCGCGGCAGCTCTCCAGGATGCGAAGCAGAAAGTGAAGCTGGATAGGACATCCAGGAGCGGGAATGTTGTGATTACGGGGCTTCCGGGAAGTGGGAGAACTACACTGGCTATCCGCATTGCAAAGGCATTGAGCAAATATAAAGGGGAAAACTCTGCAAGGGTGGCAAAAATTTATGCGGAGGATTTTAATAAGAAAGATATTCCCAGCACGGTGGCAAAGATTGCAGGAGGAACTCTGATCATCGAAGAAGCCGGGGATTTGTCTGACAGCGTTGCAAAGCAGCTTGCTAAGGCAATGGAATTCCGTACGGATGGACTGGTAATTATTCTTGAAGATGAGAAACATCTTCTGAAAGCATTATTTGACAGGCATCCGGAGCTGGCAGAGAAGTTTACCTCTGAGGTAACGGTGCCGATTTTCACCAACGATGAGCTGGTGGCTTTCGGGAAAACGTATGCATTCGACGAGGATTATAAGATAGACGATATGGCTACAATGGTCTTGTATAACCGCATTGGGGAGAAACAGACGTCTGAACATCCGGTGACGGTACTGGACGTGAAAGATATCGTAGATGACGCTATCAGGAATTCAGAGAAACTTGGATTGCGCAAATTGGGGATGATTCTGAGCAAGAAGCGATATGACAGTGAAGACCGGATTATCCTTTATGAGAAAGATTTTAAATAAAAGAAGGAGGGAAATGATGAAGAGAAGAATATTTGCCGTGCTGCTAGCGGCATGCGTCATGGCAGGAAGCGTATTGCCGGCTGCAGGAACACTGCAGGCGAGAGCTGAGGGAGAGACAACGGACGTCACGCAGGGACTGACAGGCAGATGGAGCTTTGACGGAACAGACAGGCTGGCAAATGAAGTGAGCGGAAGCGCTTTGGCTATGACAAAAGCGGGGAACGGCGTAGAACTGAAAAATGGAGAAGGGGTTTCGGGCGGCTGCGCATATTTTAGCAAGCAGGCGGATTCTTACCTAAAAGTGGGGAGTGTGATGAATGCGGCACAGGATGATTTTACAATTGCCGCCTGGGTAAAGTATGACAGCGATGCGTTCGCCAGTGGTTCAAACGTTAACCTGTTCCAGCAGACATCAGACATTTCACAGGGAGCCGGAGCCAGCGGAAGGACGATTCTGCTGCTGAATGGAAGTAAACAGTATAGCACATTCCTTTCAGGGAAGGATGGATGGGGAAATACGGATGCAGTGGAACTTGGCAGATGGATGCATGTAGCAGTGACTTCCGACCATACATCAAAAACCATGACAGTGTATGTGAATGGCGTTCAGGCAAAGACAAATACACTTCCGGAAGACAATGCGAACAGAGTATATGACGGCATGACAGATCTTCTGGTGGGCGCACATAAGAATCCGCAGGCGGCATCAGCAATGAAAGGATTTGTGGATGAACTGTGCATTTACGACAGAGTTGTGGAAGCGGATGTCGTAGCGGCGCTTTATGAAGAGCATGCAGTGGTGAGGGAGCTGGAGGAGCTTCAGAAAGCCATACAGCGTGCAGAGACGGTTTCCGGCGGTTCAGAGACAGCGGCGTCAGCTCTGGCTCAAAAGCTGGAAGCGGCGAGAGAGATGCTGGCAGCGGCATCAGCCGGTGTTCAGGAGGTTCAGGATATGATTGGCGAGCTGGAAGCCGCAGTCAGGGACTGCCAGTTGTCAGCAGTCATCCATATTCAAGTAAATCCGGCAGAGGAAAAGCGGGAAATAGCGGATGCGATGTTCGGCGTGAACCATCGTTTTGCTAACAATGCATACCATACCTGGGATGTGGAAAATTGGAAAATATGTGATTCATTTAATGAATATGTAAAAGAGGCGGGATTCGGCTCTATCCGTTATCCGGGCGGTACGGTGGCAAACCTTTATGATTGGAAAAAAGCGATTGGAGACCCGGAGGAAAGAGTTGCCACAATTCATGGAAGTACTTATGCGCCTGTTCAGGCGAACTTTGGCGTAGATGAAGCTATGGGATGGATTTATGATGATTTGGGTTCAGAAGCCATCTGGGTCTACGGCATGGGACAGGGAAATGTGAAAGATGCCCTGGAGCTTTTTGAATATCTGAATGCTGAGGTGGGTGAAGACCCGGATGGCGACGGAGTAGACTGGGCGGCAGTGCGCGCCGCGAACGGGCATCCGGAGCCCTATGGCGTTACGCGTTTTGAAATCGGAAATGAAATCGGAAAATGGGGACAGAATTACTGGCTGACCGGAAAAACAGGAGGCAGCTATGCACAGATGGCGGACGCTTATGTAAACGGCGGAGAAGTAAGCTTTACAAATCAGCCGGCAGTAAAGCTGGACGACTGGCGGGACGGGGCGAAGAACGGAGACGGCACTCCGAACCAAAAGCGTTATGCGCGTTATCATCCGGTAATAGAAGGAAGCGCTTCGGTTACGGTAGGCGGGGCGTCATGGGCGATTGTAGACACCCTGGAGGGGCAGGGACAGGCAAACGTCTGTACTTTCGATTACGAGACAGGAGAAATTGCCTTTGGCGACGGGACGGACGGAAATATCCCGGCAAGCAATCAGGCAGTCAACGTTACTTATAGAAGCAAACAGGACGGATTTAATGATTATTACGATGCTCTGAAGGAACTGGCAGAGAAAATGGGTATGGAAATCGGGGTCTATTCGTGTATGGAAGAAACGGCAGCGGTGAACCTCCATAATGAGACAGGGAAATACGATGGTATTGTTATTCATCCTTACAGTGAAACGAACAGCAATAACGGAGGCTATCTGAAAGTGGAGGATGACGATCCGGAATTTTATGAAAAGATGCTGGGGCGCTCTCTCCAGTATAACATAACTCGTGTGCAAGCTTTGTCAGATAAGCTGTTGCCGGGGAAAATTCCGGTACTTTCCGAATTTGGCGTATATTCTCATAACAATCAGTATTCACGTTCCTTAGGACATGGGATTTATATTGCGAATGAGATGATTGATTATATAGAAATGGGGACGCCGTATATAAACAAGCATTGTCTGGTGGACGAGCCATATGGTGCGGATGCGGTGGGAAATGGTTCCCAGGCTGTGATCCAGGTGCTTAGGCCAAACGTGACGGAAATTGACAATAATAACCAGAGAGTTAGTGAGCTTTCCTTTGTGCCTACGCCGTCGGCAAAGGTATTTTCCGTGTTTAACAATATGACTGGAGATATGCAGATTGGTCTGGATATTCCGGATAACGCAGGATACTATACGTTTACAAACACCAATAGCCAGAAAGGGCAGGTCGGTGATTTTGAAGTCCAGGCAGTAAAAGCGCTGGCTTCCAAAGACAGGGATGGCAGTCTTTATATTACGGTTGTCAATAACCGGAAAGATGATGAGACGGCTGTGGATATAGCAGTGGATGGAAAGAGCCTTAAGGGGGCAGAGATTGAAAAGTGGTGCCTGACTTCTGAGGACGCATATGATGTAAACACTACAGCAAATCCGGATTATGTAGACGTAGAAAAGACAAAATTTACCAATACAGAGGAGAATCTTTCCAGTCTCCTTGCACCGCATTCTGTTACAGCTTTCAGGATTCCACCGGAAATCGTAATAAAAGCGGCGTCTTCCGAAGGGGGAAAAGCAGCAGTCAGCCATACGTCTGTCTGGACGGGGACAGAGGTAACCTTTACGGCAGAGGCAGAAGAAGGATATGATTTCAAGGGGTGGTATCGGGGAGAAGAACTGGTATCCGTAGAGCTTGCTTATAAATGCATAGTGACAGAAGCAGTTGAACTTCAGGCGCGCTTTGTAAAGAAATCCGCCACTGTACCTCCAGAGAATCCGGGAACAAATCCGGGAAAACCGGAGCAGCCGGAAAGACCGGGACAATCAGAGGTGAAACCGCCTGAAAATGTCAGCCCTCCGGCGAAACCTCCGGTAGTTAAGGCAGCTGCGCCTAAGAGTGTAAAAGCAAAAAAGACGAGCAAAGGCATCAAGCTTACCTGGAAGAAGGTAAAAGGCGCCAGCGGATATGTAATATACCGTTCTTACAAGAAAGCAAAAGGTTATAAGAAAATTGCGACGATTAAGAAAGGAACGAAAAAGCTTTACCTTGACAAGAAAGCAAAGAAGGGAAAAGTTTGTTACTATAAAATAAAGAGTTATGTGAAGCTGGGAAAGAAAACCACGTATAGTCCTTATTCTAAAAGAGTCAGCAGAAAAAGATAAAATTGCGGTCCGCGTAAAGCGGGCCGCTTTTGCAATTTACAGATAAAATAGTGACGTTTTGGCAACAGTTCAGCCCAGGACTTTGCACTTGCTGCAAAGTCCGTGAGAATGCGTAAATTTAGCCCTTTGCGAACAGCAAACTTTAAATGGGCTGGATTCCGTAACAGTGAAGCCGAAGGCTGAACTGTTACACGTTTTGCAACGTTTTGCAACGAAAATGTAGTTTTTTGTTGAATTTCGATTTTTTTTGTGCTAAATTAATATATACATAAATTACCAAATATTGGTAATTTTTTTGTTGCAGCAGATTAAGAGCCATCTTGAGATTGTGATGGCGATGCTTTTTTATACAGGTGAATGCATATGAAGAGAGAATATTTAGAGCAGGATGTATATCAGGCGCTGCAGGAACGTCTGCGTTTTCTTTTCGAGGAATTTGAAAATATTTACCTGTCTTTTTCCGGAGGAAAGGACAGCGGCCTGCTTTTGAATCTTGTGCTGGACTTTCAGAAAAAGTACTATCCGGAAAGGAAGATTGGAGTATTTCATCAGGACTTTGAAGCGCAGTATACAAAGACATCGGAGTACGTAGAGCGTACTTTCGAGAGAATAAAAGATGACGTAGAGCCGTTTTGGGTGTGTCTGCCCATGGCGACGCGGACGGCTCTCAGCAGTTATGAGATGTACTGGTATCCCTGGGATGACAAGAAGAAAGAGATATGGGTCCGGGATATGCCTAAGAAGGAGTATGTTATCAATCTGGAAAATAATCCGATGTCAACATACCGCTACCGGATGCATCAGGAGGATTTGGCGAAACAGTTTGGACGCTGGTATCGGCTGTCTCATGGGAACAAGAAAACGGTGTGCCTCCTGGGGATGCGCGCAGATGAATCTCTGCAGAGATACAGTGGATTTTTAAATAAAAAATATGGATATAAAGGGGAATGCTGGATTAGCAGGCAATTTAAAGATGTGTGGTGCGCGTCGCCGCTCTTTGACTGGAGATCTGAGGACATCTGGCATGCCAATTATGTATTTAATTATGATTATAATCGGCTCTATGACCTTTATCATATGGCCGGGCTGAAAGTCTCTCAGATGCGTGTAGCATCTCCTTTTAATGACTATTCAAAAGATTCCCTGAATTTGTACCGTGTGATTGACCCGGAAATATGGGTAAAGCTCGTAGGACGGGTACGGGGGGCCAACTTTGCCAACATTTATGGGCGGACAAAGGCGATGGGATACCGTAATATTACTCTTCCTGAGGGGCATACCTGGAAGTCTTATACAATGTTTTTGCTGGACACGCTTCCGGTCAGGCTTCGGAATAATTATGCGCGGAAATTTAATTCTTCTATTAATTTCTGGCATAAGACAGGAGGCGGATTGGATGAAGAGTGCATTCAGGAACTGGAGGAACATGGTTATAAAATACGGCGTAATGGTGTGTCAAACTATACGCTAAATAAAAAGTCACGCGTTGTATTCCTTGAGAAAATTCCTGATGACACGGACGACATTAAGTCGACGAAGGATATTCCCAGTTGGAAAAGAATGTGTTACTGCATTTTAAAAAATGATCATATTTGCCGTTTTATGGGATTTGGAGTGACCAGGGAACAGCAGAGGCGTATAGATTTAATCCGATGTAAGTACAGAAGTATAGAGAGGATGGATTATGGAGCGTAAGAGTCCTGTTTATCATGTGATTCCGGTTCCGGTGCATAAGATAAAGCCAAATGACTATAACCCAAACAGCGTGGCGCCGCCGGAGATGAGGCTGCTTTATGAGAGTATTAAGGCGGACGGGTATACGATGCCGATTGTGTGTTATTACAATAAAGAAAACGATACCTATATTATAGTAGACGGATTCCACCGCTACCGCATTATGATGGAGCATGAAGATATTTATGAGAGGGAAAACGGGATGCTGCCGGTTTCTGTCATAAACAAATCGATTGACCAGAGAATGGCCAGTACAATCCGGCATAACCGCGCCAGGGGAAGCCATGATGTGGATTTGATGAGTAATATCGTAAAAGAACTGCATGAGCTGGGCCGTTCGGATGCCTGGATATCAAAACATCTGGGCATGGACAAAGATGAAATTCTGCGCCTAAAACAAATTACGGGTCTGGCTGCGCTGTTTAAAGATATAAAGTTTGGAAAAGCCTGGCGGCCTGTTGATGAGTGAGCCGCACAAGCTTCAAACACGCTCTAGGCAAGGTGCTTTCTGACAATTTCACGGACTGTGGCAAAGATATAAGGCTTGATTTCGGAAAGCGGAACAGGCTGGCGGTAAAGGATGGGATTGTAAATACTTCCGCTGATTAGCTCCGCAATCATATATATCATGATTTCCGGCTGTTTTAGCGCCTGGCCGGATTCCGTGATAATCTGTGTATAAATTTCATATACGTTTTTCTCGGAAGACGGGTCAGGTTTTGCTATGGCAGTTTTGAAAATCCCCCAGCTTAAATGTTTGGAAATTAATATAAGGAGGGAGGGAGCAGCTTCCAGGCAGTCAATGATGTGGCTGCAAAGAAAGATAACCTGATCTTCGAAACTTTCCGGCTTTTCCTGACGCATGGACAGGTAGGCTGCCTGAAAGAGCTGATTTGCCTTGTGGGAAATCAGCTTGTTTCGTAAATCATATTTGTCGGTAAAATAAAGGTAAAAAGTTCCTTTGGCTACTCCGGCATGTTCTACAATATCCGAAATAGATGTCTTTTGGATACCCTTTGAGACAAAGAGCTCAAAAGCGGTATTTAAAAGAGCATCTCTCTTTTTTTGTTTATTTATCTCCAGTTTGCTCATGACAGCGCTCCCTTCTTTTCACCATTATCAAATAAAAATAACCGGAAGTCAATCAAAAGTTTGCATATTCCGGCGTGCCGCAGCGCAATCAGATTGCGGAGCTTATAGGAATTAGTCGGATGAAAAGAAGTAAAAAGGGCTTGCATTTTATTATCTTATTATATATAATAAACAATAAGAGAAAACGAAACGAGTTAAATAACCGGCAACTAAAAGTTCAAGCGAGTTCTTCGCGATACATTCTATGAGTTTCAAGCAATCATTCATTGCACCTAACCCTGAATTTACACGACGCATTTTTTTCGTTTTCTCTGATAAGGCGGGCAGAGAGACCGGAGATATCCTGGTATTTGGCTGCCGGCCGGCCATACAATCATATAAAAAGCCGGACCGAAGGTAATATATCACATTTGCAGCCAGTTTACACAACAGGCTGGCGGCCTGCCAATGATTCTGTGCAGGGATTTTGGCATACAAAGAAATATCGGAAAGGCGCAGGAAGGGATGTGACAATGGAATAAAAGATAAGAACAAGGTCAAAGCACAGCAGTTGTGTAAGGAGTTGCAGCAGTATAAGAAAGAAGGTATCCGGCTTTTGCTGAATGGGTCTCCCAGCAGCCCGGAGGAGATCGCCCGGACATGTACAATCAGAGAAGACAGATGCTATATGAGGGATTATATCAGCAACGACTCCAATGAAATATGGGGAATCGGGTTTGATTTTGTAAAAGACATAAAATAAGAGTTTCCGGAAGGCAGTCCCCTTTACAGTCACCCAGGAACAAAAGAACATCTGTTTTATCTCATATGGAAATGTGAAGTAAGAACAGAAAAAATGTCGAAATAAGTCATTATCCGGCGGAAAGTGTGTTATAATTAAATTGCTGCGATACAAAAAAGGGTTTGGAGGTACAATGGATGAAAAAAAAGGCAGTGCCGATACTTGCGGCAGTCGTACTGATTGTGATTGTCGCGGCAATTGGCATCATAAGCAAGATTGTGGAACGATATACGCCCTCGGATGAAGTCATGCCTTCAGCAGAATATTTTGGCGTGCAGGAGGGGAGTGGTCTGGCTTTGATCATTCAGGATGAGCTGGTTCACTATAAGGGGATTCTGGATAATGGAACGCCCTACCTGGATTATCAGGCAGTTAAGGAATATTTGAATGACAGATTCTACTGGGATTCCAGTGCAAATTTGATGGTCTATACTACGCCTACGGATATTATCAATATTCCGGCAGGCGGGAGCAGCTACACATTGTCCGGGACGACGCAGGATGCGGGATATCCTATTGTAAAAGTGAATGGGAACCAGGCATATATTGCAGCTGCATTTGTTCAGCAGTATACCAATATAGAGTTTTCCAGGAAGGAGAATCCGGAGAGGCTGATTATTACGAACCAATGGGGCGAGAGGGAATACGCTGATTTGAAAAAAGATGAGGCAGTCAGATATCAGGGCGGGATTAAGAGCCCGATTCTTACGAATGGAATAAAGGGCATGAAGCTGGCAGTGCTGGAGAAACTGGATGACTGGACGAAAGTGATGACTGAGGATGGGTACATAGGCTATGTGCGTAACAGTAAGCTGGGTGAAAGCTATCAGGAAACAGCGAGCAGGGAATTTGAGGAGCCTGTATACACCAGCATCCGGCGGAATCATAAGATTAACCTGGTATGGCATCAGATAACAAGCATGGAGTCAAATGACAGCCTGCTGAATGATATTGCCGGGATGAAAGGCGTAAATGTAATTTCACCTACCTGGTTTTCGATTATCAGCAATGATGGAGAGATTTCGTCCCTGGTGAGTGAGACTTATGTAACAAACGCACATGCACAGGGATTAGAAGTATGGGCTTTGGTGGATAATTTTAATGAGGCTATTGATACAAAGACCGTGCTGGCATCAAGCGCGTCCAGGGAAAAGCTGGCCAACCAGCTTGTAGCTGCCGCAGTACAGTATAGCCTGGATGGGATTAATATTGATTTTGAGGCAATCCCGGAAGAAGCGGCAGATGGGTATATCCAGTTTATCCGTGAGATTTCCGTGAAATGCCGTAAAAATGGAATTGTGCTGTCTATAGATAATCCTGTGCCGATGCCTTATACGATGCATTATAACAGGAAAGAGCAGGGCATCGTGGCAGATTATGTAATTATCATGGGATATGATGAGCATTATGCAGGTTCGGAGAAAGCCGGGACAGTAGCATCTCTGTCTTTTGAAAGAAATGGAATTCAGGAAACGCTGAAAGAGGTTCCGGCAGAGAAGATTATCAGCGGAGTTCCTTTTTATACAAGACTGTGGAATACAGATGCCCAGGGCGGTGTGACGAGTGAAGCGTTTGGAATGGATACGGCGGAGCAGTGGCTTTCGGATAATGGCGTCACTGCCAACTGGAGCCAGGAGACTTCCCAGGACTATGCGGAACTGGAGGCTTCCGACGGAAGTAAATACCAGATATGGCTGGAGAATGAGAAGTCGCTGGAGGAGAAGGCGAAACTGGTAAAGGAATACAATCTTGGAGGAATAGCTGCCTGGAAGCTGGGATTTGAGCGGTCGTCCATTTGGGATGTCCTCTACAAATATGTAAGCTAATGTGCAAAACTTCTTTCATGGACAGCCGCAGTGTGCAGAAGGCATACTGTGGCTGTCCTGTTGCAGAAGATGTTTTAAAAGCATGTATGAAATATCCTTTATATCCATAATTTTAACATCTGAAATAACGGAAAACCGCATATACTAAGGTAACAGCTTTTGGGAGAAACGATATGCGGGAAAAGAAGATGGAGACAGTTATGGGAATCATGCTGCTGGCGGCGGCTCTGCTGCTTGCCACTGGAGGAGTGAAGCAGGCGGCGTCGCAGCGCGCGCAGGATGCAGGCCGGACGGTGGTTGTGGATCCCGGTCACGGAGGAGATGACCCTGGGAAAGTGGGCGTCAATGGAGAGCGGGAAAAGGATGTAAACCTGGCGGTTGCGAAGAAGCTTAAGGAGCTGCTGGAGAGCAAAGGATTTGCCGTAGTGATGACAAGGGAGGATGAAAACGGACTTTACGCCGCAGATGCAGTGAACAAGAAACAGGACGATATGCGGAAACGGTGCGACATTATAGATGGGGCAAACGCGGCGCTTACGGTAAGCATTCATCAGAATAGTTACCATCAGGAGTCTGTAAAAGGACCGCAGGTATTTTATTATAAAAATTCCGCGGAGGCGGAGGCGCTGGCGGGGTACATACAGGAATCGCTGAATACCGGACTTTCGGTGGAACGCCCCAGGGAAATGAAAGCAAATGATACGTATTATCTGCTCAAAAGGACAAAAATTCCCACTGTTATCGTAGAGTGTGGTTTTCTTTCAAATCATGAAGAAGCAGGAAAGCTGGTGACAGAGGAGTATCAGCAAAAGGTAGCGGAGGCTGTGTGTGAAGGAATTCAGGGGTACCTGAAAGGGGGCGCGGCCGGGATGTAAGGAGTTTTCCGGCAAACGCGGAGGTGCCTGTTATAGAAAGCGCCGTAAGGTGATACTTGCGGATGATTTGGAAGGGGTATAATATAGAATCAGGCGCGGCATAGCGTGCAAGATACCATTTGGAAATGAGGAAGTACGGGATGAGAGGAAGAAAGACGGTCAGAAAAAAAAGAGGAACAGATATTTATACGCGGAGGCGCAGGGAAAAGATATTCAGGAAAGCTGCGGTAAAAGTATGCATTGGCCTTCTGGCAGTGCTGGCGGTGGTGATTACCGTAGCAGCGGTTATGTGGCTGCGCGGGGCAGGAAAAAAAGAGGAACCGCAGACAGAAAGTAAAAGCGGGACAGAAACTGTGAAAGAGACAGAGACAGAACCCCAAAAGGAATCCCAGACGGAGACAAAGGCGGAAACTGAAAGAGAGAAGGAAACAAAGAAAGAAACAGAGACAGAAACAGAGACAGAAACGGAATCTGAAAGTGAAGATGGCGCCGAAAAGGAAATACAGGCTTTGATAGACTGGATGCCGCTGGAAGATAAAGTGGCGCAGCTTTTTATGGTAACGCCGGAAGCGCTTACCGGATATGACCAGGTTACCAGGGCCGGAACTGCCACACGTCAGGCGTATGAAAAAATGCCGGTGGGCGGGATCGTGCTGATGGAGCAGAACCTGTCGGAACCGGAGGAATTGAAAACGATGGTATCCAACCTTCACAGCTACAGCAGAGAACGGACAGGGCTTCCTCTATTAATCGGAATCGACGAAGAGGGAGGCACAGTGGCGCGGATTGGGAACCATGAGGACTTTGACGTGCCGGATGTGGAAGATATGGCAGATGTAGGAAAAGGAAAAGACGTGTCAAAGGCTTATGAGGCGGGGTCGGTTCTGGGAGAATATCTGAGCGATTTCGGGATTGACGTGGACTTTGCCCCGGTAGCGGATGTGTGGTGGAACAGTGACAATACGGTAGTGGAGAAGAGGTCATTCGGAAGCGATCCGGAGCTGGTAGCCCAGATGACGGCGGAAGCGGTAAAGGGACTGCAGGAGCACGGCGTAAGCGCGACGCTAAAGCATTTTCCGGGACATGGCGGGACTTCGAAAGACAGCCATGATGAGATTGCCAGCGTTTCAGAAACGATACAGGAAATGGACAAAAAAGATTTGGTGCCGTTTAAGGCGGGAATAGAAGCAGGGGCAGATCAGGTGATGATTGGGCATATCTGTACGCCGAAGGCGTCGGACGAAGATATTCCGGCAACATTTTCTTACTTCTGGGTGACGGAGGTGCTGCGGGCATATCTGGGGTTTGAAGGCGTGGCAATCACAGACGCCCTGAATATGGGAGCAATTACCCAGAAGTATACTTCAGCGGAGGCCAGCATTAAAGCGCTGGAGGCAGGAGCGGACATGCTGCTGATGCCGGAAAACTTTGAGGAAGCGTATCAGGGAGTGCTGGAAGCAGTGAAAGACGGGACGCTGAAAGAAGCCCGGGTGGATGAATCCCTGGCACGGATTTTCCGTTTGAAATATAAAAAAATCCCTCAAAGATTGCCCTTTTAGCCGTAAGGTGGTATACTTGTAAACAAATCACAGGGTGATTAAAGAAGAGGCGTATGTTATGAATACAATCATTGAAAACATGACAGCCGGAATCTGTCCGGAAGGGATTGCCCGGGCTGGGGAGATACTTAAAAGCGGCGGTTTGGTGGCATTTCCGACAGAGACGGTGTATGGACTGGGGGCCAACGCGCTGGACGAGGCAGCAGCGGCGCAAATCTATGCGGCAAAAGGGAGACCGTCGGATAATCCGCTGATTGTGCACATTGCGGATATAGAAGCGCTGGAAGGGATTGTGGAGAAGGTGCCGGAAGATGCCCGGAGGCTGGCAGAAGCCTTTTGGCCAGGGCCTCTTACGATGATTTTCCGCAAAAATCCGAGAGTCCCATACGGCACGACGGGCGGTCTGGATACGGTGGCAGTGCGGATGCCGGCGCATGAAATAGCCAGAGAGCTGATACGGCAGGGAGGAGGCTATATTGCCGCACCCAGTGCAAATACTTCCGGAAGGCCGAGTCCTACAACAGCTGCGCATGTAGCGGAGGACTTGAGGGGAAGGATTGATATGATTATTGACGGCGGGAGCGTGGAGATTGGTTTGGAGTCTACGATTGTGGATCTGAGTGGGGAAACTCCGGTGATACTCCGGCCGGGATATATCAATCAGGATATGCTTGACAGAGTTATCGGCCCGGTGGAGATGGATCGGGGACTGATTGCTGAAAACAGCGGCATCCGGCCGAAAGCGCCGGGGATGAAATACAGGCACTACGCACCGAAGGCGCAGCTGGTGATAATTGAGGGGAAATCTGCTGCGGTAGTGGATAAGATTAATAAACTGATTGCACAAGGGGAAGAAAAAGGGGAGGAAATCGGAGTCATAAGCACAGACGAGACAGCGGCATGTTACCGTGGCGGGATTGTGAAATCCATCGGAAGCGTCCGCGATGAGCTGACAATTTCAAAACATTTGTATGGGATTCTCAGAGAGTTTGACGGTCTGGCAGTGACGAAGATATACTCAGAGTCATTTGATACCCCGAAGATGGGACAAGCTATCATGAATCGTTTGATGAAAGCGGCGGGGCATCAGATATGCAAGGTGTAAGGAGCGTAAAGCTATGAAACAGTATGATAAGCTGATTTTTGTGAGCAATGGCGACACTTGCCGGGGCCCCATGGCAAAGTTTATTATGAAAGGAAAGTTTTTACTGGAAGATTTGGAGATTGAGTCCCGCGGAAGAGTGGTGCTTTTTCCGGAACCCGTAAACCAGAAAGCAGAAGCGGTGATGATGAGTCATGGGATTACCATGAAGACGCATGAGGCGACGCAGCTTGACGATGCGGACTTTAAGGAGCGCACACTGATTTTGGTGATGGATCAGATATTGAAACGAAAGGTATGTGAGGAACATTCCCATGTGGAAAATGTATATCTGCTTACGGAATATGTAGGGTGCAAAGAGGATATCATTAATCCGCTGGGCGGAGCGCTGGCAGATTATGGAGAATGTTATGAGACACTGGAAAAGCTGGTTTCCAAACTGGTGGTACTGCTGAATGAGCAGGAATTGATGAATAGTTAATGAAGTTAAGGAACGGAGGAAAAAGAATGTCGAGAGTAACCGTAATGGATCATCCATTGATTCAGCATAAAATAGGAATTATCAGAAGAAAAGAAGTAGGTTCTAAGGATTTTCGGCAGATGATCAGTGAGATTGCCATGCTGATGTGCTACGAAGCGACCAGGAACCTGAAGCTGCAGGATGTAGAGATTGAGACGCCAATCTGTACTACCCGGGTGAAAGAACTGAGGGGGAAGAAGCTGGCGGTTGTACCGATCCTGCGTGCCGGGCTTGGCATGGTGGATGGGATGCTTCAGATGATTCCGGCAGCGAAGGTGGGACATATTGGGCTTTACCGTGACCCTGAGACACTGGAACCTGTAGAGTATTATTGCAAGCTGCCGGCGGATTCTTCGGAGAGGGAAGTATTTGTCGTTGATCCGATGCTGGCTACAGGCGGTTCGGCAGTGGAAGCAATTAGGATGTTAAAAAATAAAGGCGTCAAAAATATCCGTTTTATGTGTATTATCGCAGCGCCTGAAGGTGTGAAACGGATGCAGGAGGCGCACCCTGACGTGGATGTCTATATTGGCGCTCTGGATGAGCATCTAAATGACCACGGTTATATTGTGCCGGGACTGGGAGATGCGGGCGACCGTATTTTCGGGACAAAATAAGAAGGAGAAATAACCGATGAGTGACAAAAGAGAGGGTTATATATCCTGGGATGAGTATTTTATGGGGGTAGCTATGCTGTCTGCTATGCGTTCGAAAGATCCCAGCACTCAGGTGGGGGCGTGTATCGTGGGGGCGGATAATAAGATACTTTCCGTGGGATACAATGGGTTTCCTATCGGATGTTCTGACGAGGAGTTTCCGTGGAGTAAGATAGGAGAAGATATTGACAATAAATATTTTTATACAACCCACAGCGAACTGAACGCAATCCTGAATTATCGGGGAGGGAGCCTGGAAGGGGCGAAATTGTACGTTTCCCTGTTTCCGTGTAATGAATGTGCGAAAGCAATTATACAGGCAGGAATCCGAACGGTGGTGTATGATTGCGATAAGTATGCGGACACACCGTCGGTGCGTGCTTCGAAACGTATGCTAAAGGCGGCAGGAGTGGAGTACTATCAGTACCGGAGGACCGGCAGGAAAATTGAGCTGGAGCTTTGAGGATAATGAAATATAGGTGTAGAGTCCTGGCAGGGCTTTACGCCTTATTTTGTATGCAGGAATAAAAATTTAAGAAAAAATTGTATTCGTTTTTATCTTTTGCTATACTGTAATTATGATGAAGTGCCGCGCGAAAGGAAGGAGGAAAAGGAGGGATTTATTTGGATTTTTCAAAGAAATGCAGATACGGCCTGCGGGCATTGATTGATTTGGCGGTAAATTCAAAAGAGGAACGGGTGCCGCTGAATCTGATTGCTGAGCGGAACCATATTTCACTTCAGTATCTGGAGCAGGTATTTGCCGCGCTGCGGAAGAAAGGGCTGGTGAAAAGCGTCAAAGGTTCCCAGGGAGGATATTTCCTGGCGAAAAAGCCGGAGGATATCCTGGCGGCGGAAATCCTGGAGGCATTGGATGGGAGTTATCTGATTGAAGATGAGGAAATGGAAAGCGAAGCGGGATTTGGGGGAATTCCTGCAGTTATCCAGACGATGCTGATTGATAAAGTGAATAAAGAGCTGGACAGGCTGTTCAGAGGAATAAGCCTTGCGGATATGGCGGAAACATATCTTGCTTATAAAGAGGATGCGAAAGATATGTATTACATTTAGAGGCTGTGGGATTAAAGATAAATCGGGAGGATAGTAAAATGAATGAAGTGTATGAAAAGCTAGTGAAATGTTATGAAAGCGTTCGTGAAAAGATTGATTTTAAGCCCCGGGCAGCGCTGATACTGGGTTCGGGGCTCGGAGACTACGGGGAGAGTATACAAGTCGAGAGCACTTTGGACTATCACGATATTGAGGGCTTTCCGGTATCTACTGTGCCGGGGCACAAAGGAAGGTTCCTATTTGGGTATGTGGGTGATGTGCCGGTTGTTATTATGCAGGGAAGGGTTCATTACTATGAGGGATATCCCATAACGGATGTTGTACTTCCCATCCGTCTGATGAAGATGATGGGGGCAGAACTTTTGTTTCTTACAAATGCAGCGGGCGGTTTGAATCCCGATTTTTCCGTCGGGGATTTTATGATGATTACCGACCAGATTGCAAACTTTGTGCCGTCGCCCCTGATTGGGCCGAATATTGATGAACTGGGACCGAGGTTCTGTGATATGAGTGAAATTTACGACAAAGACTTACAGGGGATAATTCGGGAAACGGCAAAGGAACTGGGAATTTCTATAAAAGAGGGCGTGTATGTGCAGCTTACCGGACCGAATTTTGAGACGCCCCATGAAGTGAAAATGTGCCGTATCCTGGGAGGCGATGCAGTAGGTATGAGTACTGCATGTGAAGCAATTGCAGCGAACCATATGGGCATGAAAATTTGCGGGATATCCTGTATTTCAAATATGGGATGCGGAATGCAGGAGCAGCCGCTGTCCCACGCAGAAGTGCAGGAAACAGCGGACAGAGTGGCGCCGCTGTTTAAAAAGCTGATTACCGGATGCATTGTGAATATGTTCCGGGAGTAAGGTTTGCCGGCAAACTCACTACGAAAGTAGCGCCGCCGCCGGGGGTATCGTCCAGGTACAGCCGTCCCCTGTGGAGCCGTACGATTTCCTGGGCGATGCAAAGTCCAAGTCCGAAGTGCTCTTTGTCTTTGCGGGATTTTTCCGCCCGGTAAAAGCGTTCAAAAATCTGAGCCCTGGCTTCCTGCGGGATGCCGGGGCCATTGTCTTGCACGCGCAGCATCCAGCGGTTTCCTTCTTTCGAGAGGGAGAGAAGAATATGCCCGCCCTGGGGCGTGTAGCTCATGGCATTATCCAGAAGAATAGAAAGAACCTGGGCAATCCGTTCTCCGTCACATACGTAAGGGGGGAGTGCAGTATCGGGAAGCTCTATCCGGAGCTGCATTCCTTTTTGGGCAGCTACTGTTTCAAATTTTTCGTAGGACTGGAGCAGGAGCGTATCCAGCTCTACAGGGGCAGGCTGGATGCTCCAGGAGCCGTTGTCAGCGCCTGCAAGGGTAAGCATATCTCCGATGAGACGGGACATGCGCTCGCCTTCCGACTGGATAACATGGGAAAAGGCTTCGGCCTCTTCTTTTTTTGCGATTTTCATGGCAGAGAGGCTGCTCAGGATCACGGTCAGGGGTGAGCGCAGCTCGTGGGAGGCAGAAGCAATGAACTGCATCTGCCGCTTCCGGCTTTCTCGCAGAGGACGGATGATACGTCCCGTGAAGAACCAGGAAAAAACGGAGAGCAGGAGGATGGCGGCCAGATCAATCGAAAAAAACAACATACGCTGACGGAAAAACGCCGCATGTTCGGCATCCAGACAGTGCAAAAACACGGCGGACAGTACACCGCCGCTCCGGGGAAGAAGGGCGGCGGAAATATAATAGTCTTTTCCGTTAGAACCTTTCATAGAGAATTCCGTATGCTGTGTCAGGATAGTCTGGCTGCTATCGGCGTTAAGGTTCAGTCCGTGGGATTCCCGCGCTGTTTGGATAGCCTGCTCCAGTACGTTATCTAAAGCAGAAGCATGTTCCATCGTGTTAAAATGAAGGGGCTGGCCATTATCATAAAGAAAAATGTCAAGGTTACTGGAGGCTTTCATCTGAAGAAGCCATTGGTGGGAAATCGTGGTCTGGCTTTCCAGGTGGCTGAGCATGGAACTGATATTGTTCTGAAAAACGATGTAGCTGTTCTGCTCTGCGCCCTGTTCTGAAATAGAAAGGCAGATACAGGAAAAACCTGTTAAAATCAGGCTGGTAATCAGTGCACAGAAGATTGTCATCTGTAAATGAAGTTTCCGAAACATAAAGTCCTCCTGGCTGTGGCAGTATTATAGAAGCTGCGACGGTAAGCCCGGATCTTCCAGACAGTAGCCCACGCTGCGTATCGTCCGCAGGGAAAGGCGGCTGCCCAGGCTTCTCAGCCTCCGGCGCAGAAAATGGATGTAATTATCCAGGTTGCCGTCCTCTACAGCAGCGTCAGGCCCCCATACGCGGGTAAGTATGGTATTCCGGGGGAGGATTTGCGCGCCATTTCGGAGAAAAAGTTCAAGGAGTTCTCCTTCGCGTCTGGACAGGGAGCATTCTGTATGTTGGCAGGTCATTTTCCGGAGGGCAGGGTCGTAGGCCACATCCCCGAAGCGCAGACCCTGGCTGTTTTCCCATTGCCTTGGCCGTCGGAGAATGCAGCGGATTCTTGCCATGAGCTCCGGAAAGGCAAAAGGCTTTACGATATAATCATCCGCGCCGCAGTCCAGCCCGGCGATGCGGTCGTTAAGCTCGCCCAGCGCCGTAATCAGGATAATGGGGGTAGGGATACTCAGCCGCCGTACTGTATGAAGCACAGTCAGCCCGTCCATCCGGGGGAGCATCCGATCCAGGAGAATCAGGTCGTGGGCTTTCTGCTTTATGAAATGAAGCCCATCCTCACCGTCGCAGCACACGTCTGTCTCAAAACCCTCTGCTTTCAACTGAAAAGCAAGAGAATGGCAAAGCTCTTCATTATCTTCTATTATCAAAATCCTCAAGTGAATCAGTCCTTTCTTCTTTAAAGTATACTATATCACAAGAATCTCTAAAGAATCTCTAAAGAATCTCTAAAAATCCGTACCTCCCGCAGTGGAAACGTGAATCTTTTGTGTCTTTCTTATTTTAGAGAAAAAATAGAGAAACGTATGGTATTGTAGACGCAGAAGACAAAAGCGCAGCCGCGAAAAATGCAGAACGGCGGCGCAGGAGTTTTAATTTTAAAGCGAGGAGGATGCATATGAAAAAAATCAGAAGAAAAGCGCTGCCCTTTTCATTGGCGGCAGTGCTGGCAGTAACGGCTCTCGGAGGCTGCTCCGGGAAAGGCAGCAGTCCGGGGGAAAGCAGCGGTACATCCGGAGGGCAGGCTATGGGCAGGTATCTGGAGGAGGAAGTGCCTTTGCCGGAAGGAATGGAGGCGGCGCTGGATATCACACAGCTCCAGGACGGAAAGATGCGTGTTCTGGGGTGCAATATGGAGATGGCCTACAAGGTCTGGGATTCGTCGGACGGCGGAGCTACCTGGGAGGAGAAAGGGGAATTTACAGGCAATGGAGACGGAGAAGATATTTACCTGATGGACGCCTCCCTGTCACCTTCGGGTGAAGCTTTTATAGTTGGATATAAAGGAGAGAAGCAGAGCTGCTTTTATATGACAGACCAGGTTCAGTTTCAGGAGGTAAACCTGGAACTGGGGGAACTGGACAGAGACTTCCAGACAGCGGGCAGCGTTGTGGCAGAGAATACCGGCGCAGTAGATGTAGAGCTGGAGACAGAATCCGGGAGTGAAGGAGCAGATGCGGGCTCGAAGGCAGGAGCCGAGAGTGAAGGCGCAGATACAGAGCCGGAAGAAGGAGAAGAAGCATCTTTCGGGGAATCTGATATGGATATGGCAAATGGATTTTCAGGTATAGCGTATGCGCCGGACGGGACGCTGTTCGGAAATGATTATAACAGCAAGCTATATAAGATTCATCCGTCAACGGGGGAGCTTGAAGAGTTTTTATCGGACGTAAGCGGTTTTGGGATTGCCGGGGATATGGTGGTTGCCAGCGTAGGGGGGAATACGGCGCTTTACGATATGGCGACAGGTGAACCCGCGCCCCAGGACCAGGCGCTGCTTGATGCGGTAAAGCAGGCCGGGGGTGTAGAAATCTACACGACATCAGGAAAACAGATACTGTTTACAGACGGGATTGAGGATAACTGTTTTTATTATTGTACCAGAGAGGGAATCTTCCGCCATATTTCAGGCGGTTCTGTGAATGAGCAGATTGTAGACGGAAACCTGAATTCCCTGGGCAGTCCGGATATCGGACTGGCAGCGATGGCGGCATTGGAGGACGGAAAGTTTTTGGTATTGGCGAACCAGACCGGGGGAATCGGGAGCAGTAAGCTTCTGAAATATAGCTGGTCGGAGGATACTCCCAGCAAGCCCAGTAAGGAGCTGAAGCTGTATTCCCTGCGCGACAATACGGATATACGCCAGGCAATCTCACTTTTCCAAAAGGAAAATGCGGATTATTATATAAATTTCCAGACAGGAATCAGCGGAGAGGACGGGACTACGGTGTCTGACGCGCTTAAGACGCTGAATGCCGATATTATGGCAGGCAAAGGCCCGGATATTCTGGTACTGGACGGACTGCCGATCGCATCCTATATGGAAAAGGGGCTGCTTGCTGATTTGTCAGATGTGCTGGACGAACTGAAAGCGGGTGACGGCTGCTTTGAAAATATTGCGGAAACTTACCGGAGCGAAAGCGGCCTTTATGGAATTCCTTCGCGTTTCAGCATACCGGCCATAGCAGGAAATGAGGAACTCGTAAAGACTGCTGCCGATATCGGTGCGTTTGCAGATAAAGTGGAGGAGCTGAGAAAAGAAGATAAGGATGTGGAAGCGATTGTGAATACGGCGTCTCCAGAGCTGACTGCGGAGAAATTCTACCAGTCCTATTCGCCAGCCCTGCTGAACGGGGACGGCACTCTGAATCAGGAAAATGTAAAAGAGTTCTATACGCAGCTAAAGAGAATCAGCGGCACCGGGAAATATCCGAAAGAAGTAGAAGAGAGCATGGTTTATACGATAAATACTACGGGAACCAGTATATGGGGCGGGGTAGATATGGACAGTATGAATGTTTTGGGGGGAAGCCTCAAAGCGGCTTCAGGAGTCTTGAGCTCTGTTTCAGGATTTAACCAGATGCTGGCGGTCAATAACAAGTTAAACCAGGGATATGCCCTGTGGAACTTGGCGGGACAGAAGGTCTACTGTCCGCAGACAATTTTTGGCGTCAGCAGCAAAAGCGCTATGGCAGAGGATGCAAAGAAGTTTGTCAGCTATGTGTTCCGTACAGAGGCTCAGAAACTGGACCAGGGCGGAGGATTCCCAATAAACAGGAAAGCCTTTGACGCGGCAACCATAGATATGAAAGATATGCCGGAGATGTCTATCTGCCACAGCAATCAGGAGACAGGGGAGATGGTTGAGCTGACGGTTTCGTGGCCAAAGAAAGCAGATTTCGATTCTCTGCGTGAAAAGATAGAATCTCTGGACACGCCGACACTTATGGATGACGTCATCAAGGAGGCTGTCATAGAGCAGGCGGTAAAATATATGAAAGACGAGTGCAGTGTGGAGGACGCTGTCGCGGCGCTTGTACAGAAGGTCAATCTGTATCTGGCAGAATAGGACGATGATGCGATGAAGCTTGGGAAAAGAACATACAAAAGGGGAGACTTGGCGGGGCTGCTGTTTGTCCTGCCCAGCCTCCTGGGCACAGGGATTTTCCTGCTGGTTCCGCTGCTGGACGTGGTGCGCCGTTCCTTTTCGGAGGCTGTCAGCGGGAAGTGGACGGGATTTGCCAACTATCAGGCGATTTTTTCAAACCCCGCATTTCTGTTGGCAGGGAAAAATACAATACGGTTTACGCTTGTGTGCATCCCGATTCTTTTGGTATTCTCTCTGTTCCTGGCGGTATTCCTGCACAGGATGGGGAAAACGGGAAGTATGTTAAAGAGCGCGTTTCTGGTGCCTATGGCGATTCCGGCAGCCTCGGTGGTGCTGTTGTGGAGGTTTCTGTTCCAGCCGCAGGGGCTCTTGAACGGGCTGCTGCATCAGCTTGGGATACAGGGGCAGGACTGGATGAATTCAGGCTATGCTTTCTGGATTCTGGTATTTAGCTATATCTGGAAGAACCTGGGGTATGATATCGTGCTCTGGATTGCGGGGCTTTCAGGGATCTCGGAAAACATATATGAGGCGGCGCGGGTAGACGGCGCGGGGGAGTGGAAATGCTTTATCAGCATTACCCTGCCGAACCTGCTTCCCTCCCTGTTTACCATCAGTGTACTTTCCCTGTTGAATTCCTTTAAAGTATTCAGGGAAGCGTACCTGGTGGCAGGGAATTATCCTCACGAAAGCATATATCTGATGCAGCACTTATTCAACAACTGGTTTTTGGATTTAGATTTGGACAAAATGGCGGCTGCAGCAGTGATAAACGGACTTGCTATTTTCATGCTGATTCTGCTTCTTAAACGAGTGTGGGAGTCCGGGGACGGGGCAGGTTGAGAAGGGATTGAGGGGTATCTATGAAAAAACGATTTTCTATAAGAAAGCTTTTGGTCATCGGATTTCTGGCGCTTCCTGCTTTTGCCGCGTGTTATCCAATCCTGTTCCTGCTGGCAGGCTCTCTGATGGGAAGAGATGAGCTGAAAGCGAACCTGTCCCCGGTGCTGTCGGGGGGAACAGGCTTTATCCGGTGGTCTTTGCTTCCGGCATATCCTACGCTCAGGGAGTGGGTGCGGCTGCTGCTTGATACGCCGGAAGCGTTTGTGATGTTCTGGAATTCGGTAAAAATGACGCTGGCGATTCTCGCAGGGCAGCTTCTTGTAGGGGTTCCGGCGGCCTGGGGATTTGCAAAATACCGTTTTCCGGGGAAAAAGATTTTCTTTACGGTTTATATTATTTTGATGATGATGCCGTTCCAGGTGCTGATGCTCTCGGAATATCTGGTGCTTGACGGAATGCGGCTTTTGGACCACCCGCTTTCCGTAATCCTTCCGACGGTATTTTCTACCTTTCCGGTCTTTATTATGTACCGCTTCTTCTGCGGTGTGCCGGATGCCATTATCGAATCGGCGAAGATTGACGGGGCGGGACATCTGAAGGTTTTTCTGCATGTGGGGCTGCCTATAGGTTCCGCGGGAGTGATATCTGCCCTAGTACTGGGATTTTTGGAGTACTGGAACCTGATTGAGCAGCCGCTGGCATTCTTGAAAGATAAATCCCTCTGGCCGATGTCTCTGTTTTTGCCAAACATTGATTTATCAAGGGCGGGGCTGGCATTTGCGGCTTCCGTATCCATGCTGATACCGGCATTTTTTGTGTTTTTAGGAGGGCAGGATTATCTGGAGCAGGGAATCATGGCAGGCGCGGTGAAGGAATAGGAGGTCTATATGAAGAAAAAAATAATCCAGATGCTGGGGGGATTTCTGGCTTTAATGATATTGTTTACCCTTCTGTCCAGGGCGGCAGACAGCGCGGGGATTCCAAGGGTAACCACGACTACGATACAGAGCCTTTCCATTGTACATAAGGTCACGGCGCAGGGCAAGGTAGAGGAAAACCGGGAACAGGCAGTGACTACCGAGGCAAACCAGCGGGTGAAGGCAATCTATGTAAATGAAGGGCAGCAGGTGGAAGAAGGGGAGCTTCTGTTTGAAATAGATATGGAAGAGCTCAGGGAACAGATTCTGAACATGGAGCAGGAGATTGAGAAGCAGAAGCTCCAGACACAGGACAGCTTAAGTTCGAAAGCGGTAGAGGCAGAGCGGAAGGCGCTGGAGCAGCAGAGGGCGTCGTCTGACTACGCGGACGCCCAGAGCCAGGGAGACCGGGCGGTAGAAAGGGCCAGACAGGAGCTGGAGGAAGCAAAAAAGGCTTTGGAGGAATATAAGAAACCTTCTTCTGAAAAGCAGGCGGCAGAATTAAAAAGAAAAGTAAAAGAAAAGAAGGAAGCTTGGGACGCGGCAAAAAAGGAACTGCAGGCGTTAGAAAAAGAGCTGGAAGATGCAATTGCAGAGGAGAAGGTAAAAGCGGCGGGGAGTACAGAGACGGGAGAAACGGAAACGAAGGAGACTGCCGTCCCGACAGCCGGGCAGATAGAAAATGAACTGAAAAGCAGGTATCAGGATGTCTTGGACACGGCGAAAGAAAAAACAGACGCGGCAGAAAAAGAAATGCAGGATGCAGAGGAAGCGCTGAAAGAGTATCAGAATGGGGCTGCACAGCGCAAAGAACAGAGGGAGTCGGAGAAGGGGCAGCTGGAGCAGGCTGTCAGAGATAAACAGGCAGCGTATGAGGATGCGCAGGCTTCCCGTGAAAGCAGTCTGCGCAGTGCGGGAAATGCGGTGGCAGGCGCTTCTGTGGCGGATGCCCAGGACAGCACCGCAAGGCTGGGAGAGATTGAGATGGAGCAGAAAGAGCTGGCGCTTTCAAAGCTTCAGAAGCTTGAAAAAGCACAGGGAAAAATCATGGCACCCATCCGTGGCGTAATTACGAAAATAGCATTGACCACGGGCGACCGGACGCCGGACGGCACAGCAATTCTTCTGGCGGATTTGTCGTCGGGATGTAAGTTTGTAGCGCAGGTTCCCAAGGAACAGGAAAAGTACATCGCCAGGAAGGACGCAGCCACGCTCATCGGGGGAGACGATAAAAAAATCGAAGGGTTAGAAATCGCCTCCGTTCAGATGAATGAGGAGAATCAGGAGCAGCTGGACGTGACGGTGAATCTTCCGGCGGATACCCTGAGCATGGGGCAGGCGGCGACCCTGGAGGTAAGCCGGAAAGCAGGCAGCTCCAGAAGCTGCGTCCCGCTGGAAACGCTGCACTACGACAGCCAGCAGGCGTATGTATTGGTGGCGGAGGAAAGCCAGACAGTGCTGGGGACAGAAATGACAGCCCGCCGGGTGGATGTCACGGTACTGGATAAGAATGAAAAATATGCAGCGATTCAAGAAGGGGATCTGACACCTGAGCAGAAACTTGTGCAAAGTTCGGACAGAAGTGTAGAGCCGGGCGGCAGAATCCGCCTGGAAGAAGAATGAAGCGGCAAAGGGCAGAGGGTATGATTGCCTTGCCTGCCTTGCAAAAGGAGAATGGCCTGAAATATATTTTTCTGACAGGTATTCTGTGCGCGCTGTGCCTGTTTTGTTTCTGGAGAGGAATCCATACGCTGGGGAGCCTGGGGAAAGCGGCAGAAAAAGTTTCTTTTGTCTGCCGAGAACAGGTTCCGGCAAGGGATGCCCGGGAGCTGCTAAAGAAGATGCAGGAAGAAGAGGAGCCGCTTTGTCCGGTATTCTGGACAGAGGAGGGCAGGGCGGACGTGGAGGCAAAGCTTTCGGGACGGGGGACGGCAGTGCGCCTGGTGCGGGCGGCAGGGAATGTGGAGCTGCTGTTTTGGGGAGGAAACGCCTTGTCGCAGGAGGATAGGAAAGGATGTTTGATTTCCCGTGATATTGTCACAGAACTACTTGGAGAAGGAGATTGTGCCGGACAGATTTTGGTATTGGGGAATGCGGAGTATGAAGTCCGGGGGGTACTGGAAGAAGCAAAAGGCGTAATGGTGGTACAGGAAGCATCGGAAACGGCGGCTTTTGATACTCTTACAATGGCGGCAGGGGAAAAGCGTCTGGAAGAACAGAAAGAAATTCTTGAAAGCCGTTATGGAATCGGTGGGGATTTGGAAGAATGGGGGCTGCTGTACGGCATTGCCAGGTTCGTTTTTCTTCTGTTCCCAGTGTCAGCCGCGGCAGCTTTGCTAGCTTATGTGCGGAGAAATGTGAGGGAAGCGCGCGGAGCCGGAGAAAAGATTTTCTGGAAGCTATGTTTCTGGGGAGGGGTTCTGGGAACGATATGGGGAGTGGCTTCCCAGGTGCAGATTCCTGCGGATATGCTTCCATCCACCTGGTCAGACTTTGCGTTCTGGTCTGGGCTGTGGGAGGAAAAGAGACAGGCGGTTTCTTTTCTGCTTGAGATGGAAAAACGCGTGCCTGAGGCGGCGTATATGAAAGCCTTTTATGAAAGCCTCTGCTTTGGAGGCGCAGCGCTGGTGCTGGAATGCTGCGCCTTCCTGACTGCTATAGCTGCTATTTGGCGAAGAAAGCAGCAGCAATCGCCCCCGGTCCGACATGGGTGCCAATCGCGCTTCCGATGGTAGTCACAGGAGGCTGCGCTGTCTGGCCGTGGTAAAGCTGAATATTGTCTGCGAGATATTTCTGCAGCGTAGAGTCTGACAAACCGCTGTAAGCCAGGCGGTAAGGCATAGTAAAGTCAATAGCGCCGGACTGTTTTACGTACTCTGTCAGCAGGTTGTTTCCATTTTTCGAGCCCCTGGCCTTCCCCAGAATGGCAACCTCTCCATGTTCAACGGCAATTACCGGTTTAATGGAAAGCAGAGTGCCGGCCAGGGCGGCGGCAGAAGAAATACGTCCTCCCTTTTTCAGATATTCCAGAGTATTCAGCAGGGCAATCAACCGTAGACTGCCCTTTTTCTCTTCCAAATCCGCCGCAATTTCCGGGGCAGACTTCCCAAGGCTGCGCAGCTTTTGGGCGTATTCTACAAGAACCTGCTCTCCGAGAGATACATTCTGGCTGTCTACAACGGTGATGCAATCCTCATAATCTGCCGCCGCCACGCAGGCGCTCTGGTAACAGCCGGAAAGCTTAGAAGAAATCGTAATGCATACGGCAGTATCCCCGGCTTCTTTTATTTCTTTGAATTTTTCTCCATATTCATAAGGCGTTAGCTGGCTGGTCGTCGGCATGATTCCCGTTTCAATCAGTTTTTCAAAAAATTCCTGGTGATTTAGCGTAACGCCGTCCAGGAATTCCTCATCGCCAAACATGGTCTTTAATGGAAGGACGTCGATATTCATTTCTTTTGCTTTTTCCTGTGTGATATCACATGCAGAATCTACGATAATTTTAACACTCATCCTTATTTCCCCCTATATGTATTTAATTTTTGCGGGCAGCAGGCGATGCGCCTGCATCCGGCGTCTGTCCGCGGGACATTTTAGAACGTTTCTGCCGATGAAATCATTGTAACAGTTCCGGCAGGCGCAGGCAAGAAGAAATAGAGCAGGCACAATTTCGTCCGCCTGAAAATTATCCTTGCCAATTATATTTATAACCAGTATAATAAATTAGTGTTTAGTAAAAGCAAGGCGGGGGAACAAGAATGGCTACTATTAGAGATTTAGCGAAGCGAACCGGATTTTCGGTAGCGACGATTTCGCGGGTTTTGAATAATGACCCGGCGATGAAAGTAACAGATAGTACGCGGGCGAAGATACTGGAAGCGGCAGATGAGCTGAATTATGTGCGGACAAAACCTAAATATGCAGCGAAACAGCATTTGCGGCATATTGCGATTGCAGAGATGATGTCCCAGCGGGAAAAGCTGGCGGATCCTTATTATCTGTATCTGAAAAATTATGTGGTGCGTGCATGTATGGAGCAAGGGTATAGGGTTTCCTATCTGGCAGAAAGCGAAGGGAACTATCAGGCGCTGGAAAATGAATTGCTGGATGGGATATTGGCGATAGGGATTTTTTCAGAGAACCAGATTACACAGATGGCCGGTATTACTAAGTCGATTGTATTTGTAGACTCTTCACCTGAGGAGGAGCAGTTTGATTCGGTGGTGCTGAATTTCAGGCTGGGCGTGGAGCAGGCGCTGGAGTACCTGATGCGGCATGGGCATCACAGAATAGGATTTTTGGGGCCTACATATAAACTGGATCAGAAAAAACGTCCTGCACTGGAAGTGCGGAGGCAGTATTTTAAAGAATATATGACAAAAACAGGACGTTATGACGAGCGCTGGATGATTGATACTATGCTGACGATTGAGGAAACGCGCGGGCAGGTAGAAAAGTGGATGAAATCAGGCGAAGAGCGGCCTACGGCATTCATAGCATATAACGAAGGGACGGCTATCACGGCAATGAGCGTATTCCGTGAGGTTGGAATCAGGATTCCCGAGGACATTTCTATCATAAGCTTTAACGATACCCCGCTGTCTATACTGATTGACCCGCCTCTGACGAGTGTCAATGCCCATCTGGAGAGTATGGGGAAAGAGGCGGTGAGGCTTTTGGAGGAGCGTATGGAAGCTCCCGGAAAGCTGCCTTATAAGGTGGTTTTGCCGCTGACGCTGACAGAGAGAAGAAGCGTTGCGGCCTGCGGATTAAATTTTAGTAAATAAAGCAGTTCCTGTTCGTTTTCTTTGATACGAAAAGTAAATATTTATGCAAAAAAGTATAGGTATTTATTTGAGAATGGGGAAGGTGTGAAAGAATTAAGAGCAGAAGATGGAAATGCCATAATCCTGCAAAAAAGTTTGTAACAGTTCAGCCTGCGGCTTCACTGTTACGGAATCCAGCCCATTTAAAGTTTGCTGTTCGCAAAGGGCTGGATTCTCCGGCTGAATTTACGCATTCTCACGGACTTGCAGCAAGTGCAAAGTCCTGGGCTGAACTGTTACAAAAGTTTTCTACATAATAAAAAAAGTGAGAATTGACAAATATTCCGATTCGGGTTATAGTAAGAAAGCACATGAAATCATGTGTCCTGGATATGTCATAACATTTCCGCGCAGCCGGGGAGTTAGCGGTGCCCTGTACCTGCAATCCGCTACAGCAGGGGTGATGCAGAACAGAGGGTCTTTCATTGCGGAGCTGCCCTTTATAAGTGGCGTTGACGTCTGGGTCTTGCGCAACAGAACTCTGTGAACCGTGTCAGGGCAGGAATGCAGCAGCACTAAGCAGAATCTTCTGTGTGCCGCGAGGCAGCCTGGGCCGAGTTAACTGTAGAGGTAACGTCTGTGATGGGGATTCGACGGAATGCGCGCGGATTAAATAAATTTAGATGAATAAGACAAAAGAATGCGTGGAACTTTGTAAATAGAAAAAGTTTCACGCATTTTTTATGAAAAGGAGAAAGTTCTTATGGCAATGGAATTGAGGAATGACAATTTTAAAAAAGAGGTGCTGGAGTCTAAGATTCCGGTTTTGGTGGATTTCTGGGCAGACTGGTGCGGGCCATGCAAAATGGTCGCGCCGATTATTGAGGAGATTGCAAAGGAACTGAAGGATGCGAAGGTTGGTAAGGTGAATATAGATGAGCAGTCGGAGCTGGCGGCGGAATACAGGATTATGTCCATCCCTACTTTAATGGTATTTAAAGATGGAGCAGTGGTAAAGAAAGCAGTGGGCGCTGTATCGAAAGCAGAGATTCTGAATCTTCTGAAATAAAATTTCGGGAATCAAAAGTGCTTAATATTTATATTTTGAAAAAGAAAGAGGAAAACAGCCATGTATTCATATAGCTGTTTTCCTCTTGTTTCTTATCAAGGAGTTTTCTTCAATATCTTTACGAGTTCCCGTATAAATTCCGGCGTGGTGCCGCAGCATCCTCCGACAATATCCGCCCCTAACTCTACCAGCCGTTTCATATGACGGGCAAACTCCGGAGCGTCCATGCTGTAATGAGCCTCGCCCTTTTCATCAATAGTGGGCATTCCGGCATTTGGCTTAGCAATGACGGGAACCGTCAGGCTGTCTTTTAAAGAAGAAATGATGGATTCGAACTGATCCGGCCCTGAGGAGCAGTTGATACCCACAGCGTCTGCGCCGATTTCCTGCAGGGTGACAGCCGTTTCGAAAATGTTTCCTCCAAAGAACAGGCTTCCGTCAGATTCAATTGTTAATGAACAGAGAATAGGTAAACCGCAGACTGCATGTGCTGCTTCCACAGCGGCCATAGTTTCATCTAACGTCATCATGGTTTCTGCCACCAGGAGGTCTGCGCCTGCATCTGCCAGGCAGGAAATCTGTTCCTGGTATACATTGTAAAGTTCTTCATAGGGAATGTCGGTCTTTCCGGTAGTAGTCAGGTCGCCTGCGACGTAACACCGTTCTTTTGCACAGGATTTTGAGAGACTTACCAGCCGGGAAATCATGGATATCATCTCGTCCTCCAGTCCGTGCTCCTTCAGGGAAATCCTGTTGGCGGCAAAGGTAGGGGCATAGATAATCTGTGAACCTGCGTCTACATATTCTTGCTGAAGTTTGGTCAGCGCCGCGGGATGTTCCAGTATCCATTGTTCTGTGCAGACACCTTTAGGCATCCCGGCTTTCATAAGATTAGAGCCGGTAGCGCCGTCCAAAATCAGAGGTCCCCGGCTTACGAGATTTTGAAATTCCTGTTTTGTCATGGTCGTTTCCTTTCTGTATGTGGTTTTTGAGTGATAACCAATCAGGACTCCGTGGGAGCCTCCTCAAATCTGTTGGTATTCATAAAGTAGCATGGCAGACGGGGAATGTCAATATAGAGCCGGTATAGCTGTCGGTGGCGAGAATCGCTTCGGCAGACTTTTGAGACAGGCAGTAGGCTTGGGCAATTTCTAAATAAATTCTAAAAATGCAAAAATAGAATTGACTATTGGTCATTTATAGTGTATAACGTGATATAGATAAATGACTAATAGTTATTTGTGAGACATAGTTTAAGGAGGAGATGGATATTATGGTGAAAATCGGAAAAAAGATTGTGAAGTTCCGGGCGCCTATCTTTATCCTGTGTATGCTGCTTCTGTTTCCCGCCGGGTGGGGCTACCTGAATACCAGGGTGAATTATGACATTCTGAGTTACCTGCCGGATAGCCTGGAGACGGTAAAGGGGCAGGATATTATGGTGGATGAGTTCGGCATGGGCGCATTTTCCATGGTGATTGTGGAAGATATGGAACCGAAGGATGTGGTGAAGCTAAAGGAAGAGATTGAGGGTGTGGAGCATGTGAAGGACGTCCTCTGGTATGACAGCGTAATGGATATCAGCGTGCCGATTGAAATGCTGCCGGATAAAATCCGGGAGGCGTTTAACCAGGGAAACGCAACGATGATGATTGCCCTGTTTGATGAAACGACTTCGACGGACAATACGATGCAGGCTGTCAGCGATATGCGGGCTTTGTGTCAGGAAAAGTGTTACATTAGCGGAATGTCCGGCGTGGTTACGGATATTAAGAATCTGGCAATGGGAGAAATGCCGATTTATGTGATGATTGCAGTTGTCCTGAGTTTGATTGTCCTGGGGCTGACGATGGAGTCTTTTCTTGTTCCGCTGATTTTTCTTCTGAGTATTGGGATTGCCATTGTTTACAATATGGGAACGAACAGCTTTCTGGGGGATATTTCTTATCTGACCCAGGCATTGGCGGCAGTATTGCAGCTTGGGGTAACGCTGGACTACTCCATTTTCCTGCTGAATAATTACGAGGAGAATAAGCAGCGGTTTGAAGGGGATAAGGAGCGTGCCATGAGCCATGCGATTGCCAACACCTTCAAATCAGTGGTAGGAAGTTCGATAACGACGATTGCCGGGTTTGCAGCTCTTTGCTTTATGACGTTCCGGCTTGGACTTAATATCGGCGTTGTAATGATGAAAGGTGTGGCGATCGGGGTTGTCTGCTGCGTGACCCTGCTTCCTGCGATGGTACTGCTGTTTGATAAAGCGATTGAAAAGACCAGGCATAAGCCGCTGATTCCCAGCCTGGATAAGATTTCACATTTTGTAACAAAGCATTATAAAGTATGGATGGCAATTTTCCTGGCGCTTTTCATCCCGGCGCTCTACGGAAATAACCACAACAAGGTGTACTACAATATCGATAAATCTTTGCCGGACACCCTGGAGAGCGCAGTGGCAAACGAAAAACTGTCGAACCGATTCCATCTCAGCAATGTATATATGCTGCTTCTGGAAAATGGCATAGACGCCAAAGATAAGCAGGAGATGATAGAGCAGGTGAAAGAAGTAGACGGCGTGAAGTGGTGCATCGGTATGAGCTCTGTTGTGGGAAGCGGGGTTCCGGAGGAGATGATACCGGAGGAACTGAGTAAAATGCTTCAGGGAGAAAATTATGAGGTGGAATTTGTGGCGTCTGATTTTGCCAGCGCCACGGATGAGCAGAATGAGCAGATTAGACAGGTAGACCGGATTGTAAAAGGATTCAATAAAAATTCCATGGTTATCGGGGAGGCGCCTTTGATGAAGGACTTGTCAGATGTCTCGTCAACGGATACAAGGAATGTAAATATTGCTTCAATTGCTGCAATTTTTGTGATAATTATGCTGGTATTTAAGTCGGTTTCCCTCCCGTTCCTTCTGGTTCTGGTAATAGAATTTGCAATTTTTGTAAATATGGCGATTCCCTGTTATGCAGGGACAGAGCTTCCCTTTGTAGCAAGTATCGTAATAGGTACGGTGCAGCTTGGTTCTACTGTGGATTACGCCATTTTGATGACCAGCAAGTACCAGAGGGAGAGGAGCCGGGGCGCGGGCAAGAAGGAGGCAATTCGGAGGGCGCATTGTTCCTCTATGAAATCTATATTGGTCAGCGGTATCAGCTTTTTTGCCGCGACGTTTGGCGTAGGATTGTATTCTGAGATTGATATGGTGAGTGCGCTGTGCATCCTGCTTTCCAGGGGCGCAGTGATTAGTACCATTGTAGTAATCTGTATTCTGCCGGCAATGTTTATGGCATTTGACAAAGTAATCTGTAAAACTTCCATCGGCTTTCTGCCGAAGGAGCAAAAAGCGGCAGGAAAAGAACAGGCCGCACAGTCTTGAGACAGGAGGGTTTATTTATGAATAGAAATAAAAGAGCAGTGAAGGCAGCGGCAGCCGGGCTTGCCGTGTTGATGGCGGGAAACGCATGTTTTGGAAATACCGTGTATGCGGCAAACCAGGAGAAGGAAGAAACAGTGTATGTGAAAGCAAATGCAGACGGAACAGTAGAGAAAACGATAGTGAGCAATTGGCTGAAAAATGAGGGCGGTGCGCAGGAAATCAAGGATGAGTCGGATTTGACAGATATCAAAAATGTAAAAGGAGACGAGGAATTTTCCAGGGATGGAAAGAGCCTTACCTGGCAGGCGGCCGGAAATGATATTTATTATCAGGGAGAGACGGATAAAGAGCTGCCCGTCGGCGTAAAAATCACGTATTTTCTGGAGGGGAAGGAGATAGCGGCAGAAGAGCTGGAGGGAAAGAGCGGGAAAGTGAGAATCCGCTTTGATTATACAAACAGCAGCCGGAAGGGGGAGGTGTACACACCGTTTACGATGGTGACAGGCGTGATACTGCCCACAGAAAAGTTTACGAATGTCGAAGCTGAAAACGGAAAGGTAATCTCCGACGGCAGCAAAAATATCGTGGTGGGGATGGGATTTCCCGGACTGGCAGAGAGCTTAAAGCTTTCGGAGTCAGAGCTTACCGAGGACTTGAAAGTACCGGATTATTTTGAGATTACTGCTGATGCAGAAGATTTTTCACTGTCCATGACGGCAACCGTGGCGGCGTCAGGTGATTTAAGTGAGTATGGGCTGGATGATGTAGACAGTCTGGATGATTTGAAGGATTCTCTGGATGAGCTTCAGGACGCGTCTACAAAGCTGGTGGACGGAAGTGGAGAGCTGGCGGACGGCGTTCAGGAATTGAGGGATGCCTGTGGGACTTTGCTTGACGGCATGAATACGGCAGATGAGAAAATGGGTGAACTGGCGGATGGCATCGGCACACTTGACGGAAAGAAGGGCGAACTGATTGAAGGGCTGAATACTCTGGCGAATGGTTTGGATACGCTGGACAAAAAGAAAGGAACTCTCAAAAAGGGCGTGGATGGGTTGAAGGACGGCCTGGATACCCTGAACAAAGAAAAAGGCTCTTTGACGAAGGGAATCAATACACTGTCAGCAGGAAGCAGCGCTTTGAAAACAGGGGGCGAGGCGCTGAAAGCGGGAATTGATGCATATACGGCAGGAACCGGTGAGCTTGCGAAAGGGGTTGGCGCATATACGGCAGGGACCGATACCCTGGCGGCAGGCGTGGGCGCTTATGTGCCGGGGGCATATCGTCTGGCACAGGGAGTCCAGGCTCTGAATGGGCAGCTTCAGCAGGCGGCAGGCGCGTCCCAGGCGCAGCAGCAGGAGCCGGAGGCAGACAAGGAGGCTGGAAAACAGCTAGAGGTGAGAGCACGTGCAGCAAAAGGGGAAGCAGAAAATCTGTCACAGGTGATGGAGCTGGCAGACGGTACCATCAGCAGCTTGTCTGTTTCCATAGAACAGAATCAGGCGGTGCTGGATACGCTGGAGGATGTGCAGGGCAGGCTTGGGGAAATTCCGGGAGCGCTGATTGCGGGGTATTCAGATACCTATCAAAACTATGTAAATGTGCTGAACACAGATATTTCTTATCTGAAAAATGATATCCGGGTACAGAAAAAGGCGCTGAAAGCCTGGGAGGATTTCAAAGCATCCGCTAATGTGGAGACATTGAACAACACCCTGGACAGCATCGGAGAAGGCGCGGCGGCGCTGGCGGCTCCAAGAGCGGCGGCAGATACAGCAGTTTCGGGTGCAGCGGCCGACCCGTCTGTGCTTCTGGCAGGTGTGGCGCAGACGGTTTCCGGTATGGCAGAAGCTTCTGCACCGCTGGCAGATCAGGCAGCGGCCGACGCACTGGTTGGGGGAGCGACGCAGCTGGCAGGCTCTTCCGATACCCTGCGGGCAGGGGCAAAGCAGCTTACGGATAAGAGCGGCGAGCTTCAGAAAGGGGCTAAGGACGCAGCAGAGGGCGCGGCTTCTCTGGACGGGGGAATCGGTCAGGTAAAAACAGGGACGGCACGCTTTATGACGGGAATCGAGACGCTGGCAAAAGGCGGCGCAAAACT
Organism: Hominisplanchenecus murintestinalis; assembly: GCF_943193015.1. Lineage (NCBI taxonomy): Bacteria > Bacillati > Bacillota > Clostridia > Lachnospirales > Lachnospiraceae > Hominisplanchenecus > Hominisplanchenecus murintestinalis. Next base: position 18,152 of record NZ_CALPCM010000002.1, on the reverse strand, counting down.
TCAGAAAGGCGTCGGCGCCTTAAATAACGGAATCGACGCATTGGCTAAGGGAGGCGGCAAGCTCCAGGGAGGAGCCGGAACTTTGAGCGATGGCATCGGGAAGCTGGCAGAGGGAAGCAGTCTCTTAAAAAATGGAACGGCAGAACTTGCGGGAGGCGGCACGAAGCTTACTGACGGCGTGGATGAACTTTTGGACGGAGCCGGAACTTTGCGCGATGGGATGGAAGAATTTGATAAAGACGGAATCCAGGAGCTGACAGGCGTATTTGACGATGGGGTTCAGAAGATTCTCGACAGGATTGAACTGGTGGCAGACGCCGGAAAGTCATACCAAACCTTCTCAGGGGCAAAAACGGGAATGAAAGGTAAAGTGAAATTCATCATAGAGACAGGATTTGAAAACTAAATAGAGGATTGATTTGTATGCAGTACAATATTAAATCACGGTTGACGCTTTACTTTGCGCTTCAAAAATGATATAGTTTTTTCTAAGAAATGACTTATACAAGGAGGGCAAAACCAATGTCAGAAACTTATGAAACACCGGCCGACATCCTGGAGGATGCCATCAAAGCACCGGAAACATCCGAATCTATGGCGGATTACGCAGCAGAGCTGGAAGCTTCTTTCAAGAAAGTACGGGAAGGGGATATCTTGACGGGAACCGTTATCAATGTATCGGAAACCGAAGTGACTCTGGATTTAAAATATTACACGGAGGGAATCATCCGTCTGGAGGATTACTCCAGCAACCAGGATATTATCCTGAAAGATGTTGTACATGTGGGAGATGAGATTTCTGCTGCCGTCATCCGTACGGACGACGGCCAGGGGCATATCCTCCTCTCATCCAAAGAGGCAAACGATACGCTTGCATGGGAAAAGCTGAAAGCCTGCATGGAAAACGGCACGAACCTCACCGTAAAAATCGGCGGCGTGGTAAAATCGGGCGTGATCGCTTATGTAGAAGGCATCCGCGGGTTTATCCCCGCATCTAAGCTCGCATTGGGCTATGTGGAAAATCTGGAGGACTGGCTGGGCAAAGAAATCGAAGTCCGCGTCATTACAGTGGATGAAGAAAAAGAGCGTCTGGTACTTTCCGCCCGCGATATTCTGCGTGAAAAAGAAAGAGAAGAGAAAAAAGCAAGGATTTCCAATGTGCAGATTGGTCTGGTGACAGAGGGGACAGTAGAAACTCTGCAGCCTTACGGCGCGTTCATCGACCTGGGGAACGGACTTTCCGGTCTGGTACACGTTTCTCAGATTTCCGAGAAACGCATCAAATCCCCGGCTTCTGTCCTGAATGTGGGCGATAAGGTGAAGGTAAAGGTAATCAATATCAAAGACGGTAAGCTCAGCCTCAGCATGAAGGCGCTTAATGAGATAGCAGCCGAAGAAATCGAAGAGGAAAGCTATGATCTGCCGCAGTCCGATGGGCTGACTACGAGTCTCGGCTCCCTGTTTGCAAATATAAAATTATAGGTAATGATTCATCATTTTCATAATTACGTGTTAAAATCCCCGTCCTTGTTGCAGGAACGGGGATTTCTTTCGTTATATTTCCACAAAAACTTTTAAAATTTCCTTGTGTTTTTGTGCGCTTTCACAATAAATTTACCAGACGTTCATAATTTGTTCATAATCTCTTGCTATACTTTAAATGTCCTCAAGGAGAGGAAAGCTTAGAGGGTTTCATCATTCATATAGAGATAAATTTTTTCATAATAGCCTCCCGGCATATTACATGCTGGGGGGCACTCCTCATTTATGGCTATTTTTCTATTCCGGCTCTTGCCTTCATCCCCTTATCAAAGGGATGTTTGATTTTTCTGATTTCCGATACATAGTCTGCCAGGTCGATCAGACGGGCGTCCGGGGTATTTCCTGTCAGGATGACTTCCAGTTTCTTTGGTTTCTTCTTTAAAAAGTCCAGCACCAGTTCCTCGTCCAGCAGCCCTGCGCTGATGGTATACACCGCTTCGTCCAGAAATAGTACGTCGTACTTTTCCTCTTCTGCCTTTTTTGTCACTGATTTGAACTGTGTTTCATAAAACTTCCTGCGAGCTTCTTTCTCATCCTGCGTCATCTGAAAACTGAATTTTTCTGTTTCAAGACCGTCAATGATTGTAATGTTCTCCACACGTTCCAGGATCTTCCGCTCGCTGGTCTTATTGTTTTTCATAAACTGGTACAGCAGCACACGGCAGCCGTATCCCGCCGCACGGGTAATCAGTCCCATGCCTGTAGTAGTCTTTCCTTTTCCGTCTCCATAGTAAACATGGATGCATCCTGTCTCTTTTTCCATATGAAATACCTCCTGCTGTTTAACCGTGAATCGCTTTCTGCTATAGTATCATCCCCGGAATACCGGGTGATTATCAGTTTATACGATTTTCACCGTTATGGCAAGCTTACAGATCAAGCTTCATATCGCCTTCCTTAATCCAGCCTTTCTTCCGCATAAATTCGGATACTGCAAGGGTCAGCGCCGCCGGGAGCAGAATCTGGAATACCACGATAATTACCATCGTCACAGTCCCGCCGATTTCAGGCGACATGGTCTGATATGTCATAATCTGGCCTACAAATCCGGCGGTTCCCATACCGGAACCGGTGGCGTTGCTGGTCATCTTTACAAGCATCGTACTTACAGGCCCCAGGAGCGCGCTGGAGACAATTGCCGGAATCCATATGACAGGTTTCCGCACGATGTTCGGAACCTGGAGCATGGATGTCCCCACACCCTGGGCAATCAGGCCGCCGATTTTATTTTCGCGGTAGCTCGCCACCGCAAATCCCACCATGTTGCAGCAGCATCCAATGGTTGCCGCACCTGCTGCCAGCCCTGACAAATCCAGGATAACTCCCAGAGCTGCTGAGCTGATGGGCAGTGTCAAAATCATACCCATAAGTACGGAGACGATAATTCCCATCAGGAACGGCTGCTGCTCGGTTCCCCAGTTGATAATAGAGCCAAGCCATACCATAAAATTAGATATGGGAGGTCCCACCAGAAGCCCTACTGCAGAACCAGCCAGAATCGCTGTCACCGGCGTTACCAAAATATCAATCTTGGTTTTGCCTGATACGAGATGCCCCATGACAATCGCGATATATGCGGCAATAAATGCGCCCAGCGGTTCGCCTGGGCCTGCCAGCACGATGGTCCCGTCTACCAGCACGGTTCCTGCCAGAATCTTGCTGGCGAATCCGCCCACCATACCTGCTGTCGCTGCGGATACTGCTACCAAAGGCGGCTCTTTAAATTTATGCGCGACGCCGACGCCGATGCCTGCGCTGGTCATAGCGGCCGCCATCTTTCCAAGGAAAAACAGCATTTCTCCTGCCTGTCCGCCAATCAGGTTTCCAACCTGCTGGATAATCGTTCCTACAATCAGGGTGGCAAACAGCCCCATAGCCATACCGCTTAATCCATCAATAAAAATGTGGTTTAAAACTTTTTTTACGGTTTTCATTTTTCTCCTCCTCAATGTGTCAATCATTAGTCTATACATCTGTCTTGTCAGTAACCAACTCTATCACATCTTCCCTGTTTAAGCAAGCATTTTTATGATTCATGCCGTTTTCATAGAGATTTTGTGTGGCTGAGCCCTGGAATTTTACCGCCGCCTCGTTGCATTTTCCGGGAAAATGAAGTATAGTAGACAGAAGAAGAGTATTACTGTGAGAAATATGCTGAACATAGGCATTTACTATGAAAAAGAAAAATAAATCAGGAGGGGTTACGGATGGAACTGGAACAGTTGAGAAAAGATATGGTAGCAGCGATGAAAGCAAAGGATAAAGCGCGTAAGGATTCGATTTCTTCCCTGGTGTCGGCAGTGAAAAAGGCAGCAATTGACGAGGGATGCCGGGATGATATTCCGGCAGAACTGGTTGACCGCGTTATCCTAAAAGAGCTGAAGTCGGTGAAAGAGCAGATTGATACCTGTCCGGATACCCGCGCAGACCTGAAAGCAGAGTATCAGGCGCGCTATGACGTTATCTCAGAGTATGCGCCGGCGCTGATGTCTGAGGAGCAGGTGAGACGCTATATTACGGAAAAGTTTTCCGAAATCGTTGCTACGAAGAACAAAGGGCAGATTATGAAGGCGGTTATGGCGGAGCTGAAAGGCAAGGCAGACGGCAAAGTGATTAACCAGGTGGTAGGGGAGCTTTGCAAATAAGATGGAAAGGTGTCCGGTCTACAAAAAGTGCGGCGGCTGTGATTTTCAGGGAGTGCCGTATGAGGAACAATTAAAAATAAAGGAAACGCAGGTGCGGCAGCTTTTAGCGCCTTTTTGTAAAGTGCATCCGATTGCCGGTATGAAAAATCCTTATCATTATCGGAATAAGGTTCATGCTGTATTTTCTCATGACAAAAAGGGGAATGCCGTATCGGGCGTCTATCAGAAGGGAACACATATCGTAGTTCCGGTAGAACGCTGTATGATTGAGGACGAGAAAGCGGATGAAATCATAGGCAGCATCCGGGGGCTTTTGAAATCTTTTAAAATCAGGACGTATGATGAGGATACCGGGTATGGGCTGCTGCGCCATGTTTTAGTGCGCCGGGGATTTGCAAGCGGCGAGATATTGGTGGTGCTGGTGACGGCATCGCCTGTTTTTCCATCAAAGAATAATTTCGTGAAAGCATTAAGGAAACTGCATCCGGAAATTACCACGATTGTCCAGAATGTAAACGGACGGGGAACCAGCATGGTGCTGGGAAACCAGGAAAAGACGCTCTATGGAAAAGGCTATATTGAAGATATCCTGTGCGGCTATACGTTCCGCATTTCCCCGAAATCCTTTTATCAGGTCAATCCTGCGCAGACGGAAATCCTGTACAAGAAAGCGATAAAGCTGGCAGGGCTTACAGGGAAAGAGCTGGTGCTGGACGCATACTGCGGGATAGGGACGATTGGGCTGATTGCCAGCCGCGGGGCGGGACAGGTGATTGGCGTAGAGCTGAACAGGGATGCAGTACGGGATGCCGTCGCCAATGCAAAGCGGAATCAGGTGAAGAACGTAAGCTTTTACTGTGCGGATGCAGGGAAATTTATGGTAGATATGGCGGCTGACGGCGTAAAAGCAGATGTGGTGTTTATGGACCCTCCCAGAAGCGGCAGTGATGTGACATTTTTGGATTGTCTGGCAAAGATGGCTCCGAAAAGGGTGGTATATATTTCCTGTGAGCCGGAAAGTCTGGCCAGGGATTTGAAATATTTGAAAAAGAAAGGCTATCAGGCTGAGGGCGCGTGGCCGGTAGATATGTTTGGGTGGACAGGATGCGTGGAGACCGTGGTAATGCTTTCCCGCAAATAACGATGTCCAATGAAAGCGTTGGTTTACTTTAGGAATACAAAAATTATAAGCAGTGTGAATAGAATTTAACAGGCATGAATTCACAAAGCATGGGAGGAAAGGGAAATGTATCATTGCCACATTCATTTCTATTTAGTAGGAGGTCTTTGCAGAGAATTTGAAATTATAAAGGAAATGCCGCCGTTGGAACATTTTACGCATGAGTTTTTTGAGAGTGGACAGCCAGAGGATATCCTGACGGGCAGGGCGGATGTGATTTTGGCTGATTTGCGTAGTATGGAAGCGGGGGTGGCGCTGCAGGCTCTGGCAGCGGGAAAAACTAAGGAAGCGGAGCTGATTCTCCTTGCAGATAAGGAGCAGCTTGTGCTTTTGGCAGACAGCCTGGAAGAAGTGAAAGATATATGGACAGCGCCCATGACGGAAGAGGAGACCGGGTTCCGCTTTTTGAGATGGCAGCAAAGTTATAAACAGAGTAAGGACTTCTGGGAAACCAGCCAGTACCTGGAGGCGACGATCAACAATGTGCCGAATCTCATCTGGTATAAGGATAAACAGGGAATCCATGAGAAGGTGAATGACAGTTTCTGTCAGACGGTGAACAAGACAAAGAAACAGATTGAAGGCCGGGGGCACGCATATATCTGGGATGTGGAGCAGGATGATCCTGCATGTATTGAATCAGAACGTGAGGTTATGAGCCGGAGGGAAACCTGTGTGTCTGAGGAAACGATTCAGACAGGAGCCGGGGAGAGGCTTCTTACAACCTATAAGTCTCCGCTGTATGACATTGACGGAAGCGTAATGGGAACCGTGGGCGTGGCAATAGACGTAACCCAGGAACATGCTTATAAGCAGGAAATCATACAGAAAAACCACACGTTGGAGACGATTTTTACGACTATGGACTGCGGTGTGATGTGCCATACGGTGGATGGCTCTCATATCCTCAGCATAAACAGGGCAGCGCTGGAAATCCTGGGATATAAGTCCCAAGAGGAGCTTGAGGCGGATGGATTTGATATGGTGGCTTCCTCGGTTGTGGCTGAAGATAGAGAGGGGCTGCGGGAATCCATCAGGGAGCTGCAGAAAGAAGGCGACAGTATCAGCGTGGAGTACCGGGTTTGTCATAGAGACGGGGGAATCCGGCATGTGATGGGGAACGTGAAGCTCTTGAAAGAGAAAGGCGCTCTGCTGTACCAGCGTTTTCTTCTGGATTGTACTGCCCAGAAGCAGCAGGAAAAGGAAAACGAAAGACGCCAGATGGAACTGATTCATGCGCTGAGCATTGATTATAATCTTGTATGCTTTTTTGACTTGCATACAGGAAAGGGAAAAGTCCTGCGGATTGATGATGAGAGCGGCAGGCTTGGAGAGATTTTTTCCGGCGTCCTTTCTTTGGAAGAATGCATGGAGGTTTACATACAGAAATTTGTTTATGAAGAAGATAAGGATATGGTTCGGGAGGCTGCTTCACGCGCCAGGCTGAAAAGAGAACTGGCAGAAAGCAAACAGTGCTATATGAATTACCGTGCGTTTAAGAATGGGGAAATGGAATACTTCCAGATGAAAGCGGTGCGCACGGGTACATGGGGAGAGAGCCATTGCATTGTGCTGGGATTCCGCAGTGTAGATGAGGAAATGCGCAGTGAGATGGAGAAGAAAAATCTGCTGGAAGATGCTCTCTTACAGGCAAACAGGGCGAGCCATGCGAAAAGTATATTTCTTTCAAATATGTCCCATGATATCCGTACGCCAATGAACGCAATCGTCGGTTTCACAGCGCTGGCAATTACCCATGTGGACAGCCGGGAACGTGTGGAAGAGTACCTTAAGAAAATCATGACGTCAGGAAACCATTTGCTGAGCCTTATTAACGATGTACTGGATATGAGCCGTATTGAGAGCGGCAAGATGCATCTGGAGGAGAAGCCCTGCCGTCTGCCGGATATTCTTCATGGGCTGCGTAATATTGTGCAGGCAGATATTCATGCAAAACAGCTGGAGCTGTACATTGATACGGTGGATGTGATAAATGAGGAAATTTACTGCGATAAGCTTCGGCTGAACCAGGTATTTTTAAATCTGCTGAGCAATGCCGTAAAATATACGGGGCCGGGGGGCATTATCAGCATGAGGATTATACAGAAACCCGGAGCGCCCGCGGGCTGGGCTGACTATGAATTTCATATCAAGGATACCGGAATCGGCATGAGCGCTGAATTTGTGAAACATATCTTTGAGCCGTTTGAACGGGAAAAGAACACGACAGTCAGCGGAATCCAGGGTACAGGGCTTGGAATGGCGATTACCCAAAATATTGTGGATATGATGAACGGCTCCATCTCTGTAAAGAGCGAACAGGGAGTGGGGACAGAGTTCATCGTTGCCGTTACGTTCCGTATCCATGCAGGAAAAAAAGAGCAGCAGGACATCCCGGAGCTTAAGAACTGCAGGGCTTTGGTCGTAGATGATGATTTCAATACCTGCGACAGCGTTTCCTATATGCTGGGACAGATTGGGATGCGCGCGGAATGGACGCTGTCAGGAAAAGAGGCAGTGCTGCGTACGCGCCAGGCAGTTATGCGCGGAGATGATTACTGCGTATATATTATTGATTGGCTCCTTCCGGATATGAATGGCATTGAAGTTACCAGGAGAATCCGTAAAGAAATGGGGGAGAATGTGCCGATTATCGTTCTGACTGCGTATGACTGGTCGGATGTGGAGGATGAAGCTAAGGAGGCCGGTGTTACGGCATTTTGCAGCAAGCCTCTGTTTATGTCAGAACTCAGAAGCTGTCTGTATTCTATTGTGAATACCGAAGAAGAAAAGATAGTGGATAGCAGCGTGGATATGAAATTCAGTACGGGACACATTCTGCTTGTAGAGGATAATGAGCTGAATCAGGAGATAGCCGTGGAAATCCTGGGCGACGCAGGATTCTCTACAGATGTGGCAGAAAACGGGAAAATTGCCGTAGAGATGCTGGCGGCTTCTGAACCGGGATATTATCAGCTGGTGCTGATGGATATCCAGATGCCTGTGATGAACGGATATGAGGCGGCAAAAGCAATCCGTAAACTGGAATCACAAGAGCTGGCTTCAGTGCCGATTCTGGCAATGACAGCCAATGCATTTGAAGAGGATAGGCAGGAAGCTTTGCGTTGTGGGATGAACGGACATTTGCCAAAACCAATTGACGTAGAAAATCTGTATAGTACTTTAAAAGAAATATTAGATTGAACAGACGTATAATCTGCCGGGAATCATGAAATAATGAATATAAAAGAAAGAACAAAAGAAGCGGGATTTCAAAATGGAATCCCGCTTCTTTTTGTACAAAGTGGTGAGAGGAGAATGATTCTATGGCAGAGGAAGCGTTGGCTTTAGACCCTGTCCGTCTGATGATAGCGGCGGCGGTGGGGCTTGTGATTCTGTTGGTATTAATCATCAAATTTAAGATTCAGGCAATGGTTTCTATTTTGATTGGAGCGATTGCAATTGGGCTTCTGGCGGGTATGCCTTTTGAAAATATTATAACGGCGGTCAATGACGGCATTGGGAATACGCTAAAGGGGATTGCGCTTCTGGTAGGGCTTGGCTCCATGTTTGGGGCGATTCTGGAAGTATCGGGCGGCGCCCAGAGCCTGGCGGTGACGATGGTAAAGTATTTTGGCGATAAAAAAGCGGCGTGGGCGCTTGGAATTACGGGACTTGTAATAGCGATGCCGGTATTTTTTGACGCGGGACTGATAATCCTGATTCCGCTTGCTTTTTCCCTGGCAAAGAGAACGAACCGCTCGTCTCTGTTTTATGCGGTTCCGCTGCTGGCGGGGCTTGCTGTGGGACATGCCTATATCCCGCCTACGCCGGGGCCAGTGCTGGTGGCAAATCTGCTGGGCGTAGAACTTGGCTGGGTGATTCTGGTCGGTATTGCGTGCGGCGTTGTGGCAATGATTGCCGCGGGGCCCATATGGGGTTCTATCTGCGGCAATCGATATAATATCCCGGTTCCGGAACATGTGGCGAACCAGGAGGATTTTGATGAATCTAAGCTTCCGAGCTTTTGGACAATTGTAGGTATTATTCTGATTCCTCTGATATTGATTATCCTGGATTCTGTTTCAGGGGTGGTTCCTGCTTTTGGGGGACTGGCTCCGGTGTTTGCATTTTTGGGGGAACCTTTTGTAGCGCTTCTGATTGCTACAGTGGCAGCTATGGCTGTCCTGGGGCTGCGGCATGGATATACGCTGGAGGATTTGGAAAAAGTAATGACAAAATCTTTGGAGCCTACCGGGCTGATTCTTCTGGTGACGGCCTGCGGCGGTGTGCTGCGGTACATGCTGCAGTATTCGGGGCTTGGGGATGTGATTGGAAATGCAGTGGCGTCTGCAAACCTTCCGATTGTGGTAGTGGCTTTTGTGGTAGCGGCGCTGGTGCGTATCTGTGTAGGGTCGGCAACCGTGGCCATGACGATGGCGGCGGGAATCATTGCGGCCATGCCTGGAATTTCGGATTTACCGCCGCTGTATCTGGCATGTACCACTGCGGCAGTCGCGGGAGGCGCAACCGTGTGTTCTCATTTTAACGACTCCGGGTTCTGGCTGGTGAAATCTTTGGTTGGCATGGATGAAAAAACGACGTTAAAGACCTGGACGGTTATGGAAACACTTGTAGGAGGCGTAGGATTTTTGGTGGCATTGATGATATCGTTCTTTGCAGGATAACTGCAGAAAGGAGAGTTTTATGGAATTAGTAAGCCAGAAAATGCGTAAGCTGGCGCCGGAGCTGGACCCGCTGCGCATTGGGACAGGGTGGCGCCTGGAGGATTTGGAGAAGCCTCAAGTATTGATAGAGAGCACCTTTGGAGACAGCCATCCGGGCAGCAGGCATCTGGATCTGCTGGTAAAGGAGGTGCGCAAAGGCGTAGAACAGGCGGGAGGATATGGAGCCAGGTATTTCTGCACTGATATCTGCGACGGGGAAAGCCAGGGGACGGACGGTATCAATTATAGTCTGGCAAGCCGTGAGATGATTGCAAATATGATTGAAATCCACGCAAATGCCACGCCGTTCGATGCGGGAGTATATCTGGCAAGCTGCGATAAAGGAATGCCGGGAAACCTGATGGGGCTGGCGAGGGTAAATATTCCTTCCGTCGTAGTTCCGGGCGGGACGATGAATGCGGGACCTGAAATGCTGACTTTGGAGCAGCTGGGGATGTACAGTGCGAGGCATCAGAGGGGGGAAATTAATGAGGAAAAGCTAAACTGGGCAAAATGTAATGCATGTCCGGGAAGCGGCGCCTGTTCTTTTATCGGAACGGCTTCTACGATGCAGATTATGGCAGAGGCTCTGGGGCTGGCGCTTCCGGGGAGCGCGCTAATGCCGGCTGAAAGCCCGGATTTGCTCACTTATGCACGGCAGGCGGGGGAACTGGCCGTGAAACTGGCACAGACGCCGGGGATGCGCCCGGGGGATATCGTTACGATGGACAGTTTCGAAAATGCGATACTCGTCCATGCCGCGATTTCGGGAAGTACGAACTGCCTTCTCCATATCCCGGCAGTAGCGTATGAGTTTGGGCTGGAGATTACAGGGGATACGTTTGACAGGCTTCACCGGAATGCCAGGTATCTGCTAAATATACGTCCCGCGGGGCACTGGCCGGCAGAGTGTTTCTATTACGCAGGCGGAGTTCCGGCGATTATGGAAGAAATTAAACAGCACCTTCATCTGGAGGCAAAGACGGTTACCGGGCGCACGCTGGGAGAAAACCTGGAAAGGCTGAGGAAAGATGGATTTTATGACAGGTGCGGGGAATGGCTTCAGAAATTTGGTGAGAGATACGGTGTTTCTATTAAAAAAGAGGACGTCATACGGCCTTATGAGAAAGCGATTGGTACGGATGGAAGCATTGCCGTGCTGCGGGGAAACCTGGCTCCGGAGGGAGCGGTGATTAAGCATACGGCATGTCCGAGGGAAATGTTTCAGGCAGTTCTCCGGGCGAAACCATTTGACAGTGAGGAAGAATGCCTGGACGCAGTGCTTCACCATAAGGTTCAGAAAGGGGACGCGGTGTTTATCCGGTATGAAGGGCCGAAAGCTAGTGGAATGCCGGAGATGTTCTACACCTCGGAAGCAATCAGCAGTGATCAGGAGCTGGGAAAAAGTATTGCATTGATTACAGATGGAAGATTTTCAGGCGCGTCTACGGGTCCGGTTATCGGCCACTGCAGCCCGGAGGCTCTGGACGGAGGGCCGATTGCACTGGTGGAAGAGGACGATTTGATTGAAATAGATGTGTTTGGGAGAAAGCTGAATATCATTGGCATTCATGGAGAGCAGATGACGCCGGAAGAGGTGGAGAAGGTTCTGGAGGAACGGAGGAAGTGTTGGAGGCCAAGGGAGCCTAAGTATAAGAGCGGTGTGCTGCGCCTGTTCAGCGAACATGCAGCCAGTCCTATGAAGGGGGCATACCTGGAATTTGAGGAAAGGAATAGCAGATAATATGAGCCTATCAATAGCAGATAAAATAAGAGAATGGGGCGTTGTCCCGGTGGTTGTCCTGCAGCGGGCAAAGGACGCAGAACCCTTAGCAGAAGCGCTGTGCGACGGAGGGCTGCCCTGTGCGGAAATCACGTTCCGCACGGTGGCAGCGCAGGAGGGGATTCATATCATGGCAGAGAAGTTCCCGGATATGCTGGTGGGGGCGGGAACTGTGCTCTCCAGGCAGCAGGTGGACGCTGCAACAGGAGCGGGAGCGAAGTTTATCGTAAGCCCGGGGTTTGACGCGGAAGTCGTGGACTACTGCCTTGGGAGAGAAATCCCGGTATTTCCGGGCTGTGTTACGCCTTCCGAAGCAGCACAGGCGGTCAAAAGAGGGATGCAGGCAGTAAAGTTTTTCCCGGCGGAATCGTTTGGAGGGGCGGCGGCTATCAAGGCGTTGTCTGCACCTTATACGGGGTTACACTTTATTCCTACAGGCGGTATCGCGCCTGAGAATTTGGAAAAGTATCTGGGATGCAGTTCGGTTATTGCCTGTGGAGGGAGCTGGATGGTGAAAGGAAACTTGATTGAAGAGGGAAAATTTGATGAAATCAAACGGCTTGCCACCGAGGCAGTGAAGCTGGCAGCCAAAATCCGAGGAGCCAAAGGAGGAGAGCTATGAATCTGGATGTAAGGCCTGCAGACGAGTGCAAATATGATGCGGTATCTCTGGGAGAAGTTATGCTCCGTCTCGATCCGGGCGAGGGCAGAATCCGCACTGCCCGTTCCTTCCGCGTATGGGAAGGAGGCGGGGAGTATAACGTTATCCGGGGTCTGAGAAAATGCTTTGGGATGCGGACGGCTGTGCTTACAGCGCTTGCCGGAAATGAGGTGGGAATGCTGCTGGAGGACTTGATGCTTCAAGGGGGCGTGGATACCTCACTGATCCGTTGGATGGAAACAGATGGAATTGGGCGCGTCTGCCGGAATGGGCTGAATTTTACAGAGAGGGGATTCGGTATCCGCGGAGCGGTGGGGTGTTCTGACAGGGCAAATACGGCGGTTTCTAAAGCAGTTCCCGGAGATTTCGATTTTGACTATATTTTTGGTAAAATGGGTGTGCGGTGGCTTCATACGGGAGGAATCTATGCGGCTTTGTCAGAGCAGTCTTGCGAAACGGTTTTGGCGGCGATTAAGACTGCAAAGAAGTATGGTACAATCGTTTCCTATGATTTGAACTACCGTCCGTCTATGTGGAGCGCAATTGGCGGAAAGGCGAAGGCACAGGAGGTAAACAAAGAAATTGCAAAATATGTGGACGTCATGATAGGAAATGAAGAAGATTTCACCGCGTGTCTGGGATTTGAGATTGAAGGCAACGATGCCGAACTCAAAGCGTTGAACCTGGAGGGATATAAAAAGATGATAAACCAGGCGGCAAAAACCTATCCCAATTTCAAGGCAGTAGCGACGACGCTCCGCGAGGTAAAGACCGCTACAGTCAACGACTGGAGCGCCATCTGCTGGGCAGACGGACAGATATACAAAGCGCGGGACTACAAAGGGCTGGAAATCATGGATCGCGTGGGCGGAGGAGATTCCTTTGCTTCGGGACTGATTTACGGGCTGCTGATGACGGGAGACGCGGAACAGGCGGTAAACTATGGCGCGGCGCACGGCGCGCTTGCCATGACTACGCCCGGCGATACGACGATGGCGGTAAAGAAAGAAGTGGAAGCTGTCATGGGCGGCGCGGGGGCGAGAGTGCAGCGGTAGAAAAGAAACCTCCGGGGAAGGAAGCCGAAGGCTGAACTGTTACCGGGAAATCAAAAAAGTTTAGATTCTATGTGGAAAAGAATATGCTGATTGGGTATAATAGAAGCAGTCTAAGACAGCAGGAAAAAGAAACGGAAGAGAGGGGGCGCTTCTATGGCAAGGACAATCAGTATCGGGCGGCAGGATTTCGAAAGGATGAGGACAAGGAACGTTTTCTATATAGATAAGACAAAATTTATCCGCGAGTGGTGGGAAGCGGAGGATGACGTGACGCTGATTGCCCGCCCGAGACGTTTCGGAAAGACGTTAAATATGAGTATGACGGAGCAGTTCTTCTCCGTGGATTACGCCGAGCGGGACGATTTGTTCGAGGGGCTTGCTGTATGGGAAGATGAAAAGTACAGGAAGCTGCAGGGGACGTATCCTGTACTTTTTATCAGCTTTGCGGATGTGAAGGAGACTTCTTTTGAACAGGCCCGGAAAAGAATCTGTATGATTATCGAGGAATTATACAATAAATATGACTTTCTTCTGGAGGGGAATGTTTTAAATGAAAAGGAGAAAAAGAACTTCGAGGAAGTGTCGAAGAATATGGAAAGCTCCACAGCGGCGGCATCCCTGAAAAATTTATCGGGTTATATGAGTTCTTATTGTGGGGGGAAAAAGGTCATTATCCTCCTGGATGAATATGATACGCCCATGCAGGAAGCGTATGTAGGCGGATACTGGGAAGAGATGTCTGAGTTTATCCGGGGGCTTTTCAATTCTACGTTTAAAACGAATCCTTATCTGGAGCGTGCGCTTATGACGGGGATTACCCGGGTAAGTAAGGAGTCTATCTTTTCGGATTTGAATAATCTGAATGTGGTGACGACTACTTCGGATGAATACGCAGATAGCTTTGGGTTCACAGAAGAAGAAGTATTTTCAGCTCTGGAGGAGTATAGTTTGTCTGACAGGAAAGAGGAAGTAAAAAGTTGGTATGATGGGTTTACTTTTGGAACAACTACAGATATTTATAACCCTTGGTCGATCCTAAATTATCTAGATAAGAAGAAACTGGCGGCATACTGGGCAAACACCAGCTCCAACAGCCTGGTGGGGAAACTAATCCGTGAAGGTGGAAAGGGTATCAAGAAGATTTTTGAGGATTTGATACGGGGCGGGACTTTATGTGCAGAAATAGACGAGCAGATTGTTTACAGCCAGTTGGACAGCAGTGAACAGGCAATCTGGAGCTTCCTGCTTGCAACCGGGTATCTGAAAGTAAAGAAGTTTAACGCCCACATAACAGAGAATGGGGAGTGGAAGGAAGAATATGAGCTGGAATTGACCAATTTTGAAGTAAGGGGGATGTTCCGCAGCATAATCCGCGGGTGGTTTGGGAGCGTTTCTTCAGCGTACAATGATTTTATTAAGGCGCTGCTTCTCGGAGACATATATGCGATGAATGATTACATGAATACGGTAGCTTCCGTGACGTTCAGCTCTTTTGATACAGGAAAAAACCCATCCCGGCAGGAGCCGGAAAGATTTTATCATGGCTTTGTCCTCGGGCTGATGGTGGATATGGCCGGGCGCTATGTACTGACTTCAAACCGGGAAAGCGGGTTCGGGAGATATGATGTGATGCTGGAACCCTTGCGTGCAGAAGATGATGCGTTCATACTGGAATTTAAAGTACATCAGCCCGGAAAAGAAGAGAACCTTCAAGACACTGTGCAGGCGGCATTGAAACAGATAGAAGAGAAAGATTATGCCGCAGCGCTGCGCGCAAAAGGAATCCCTCATGAGCGGATACGGAAATACGGGTTTGCGTTTCGGGGAAAAGAAGTACTGATAGACGGAGAGCTTTCAGAATAAAAACAAGACAGGCGGCAGAGCCTTATGCACAGTTTATCCAAGAGAAAATTATTTTGCCGTCATGGTTGTCATTGGCAAAAAGGAAAAAGAAGAGTTTGAGAGAGAGCTGTCCTCTTTTTGTGATGAAATACAGCAGATTTATCAAACAACCAAAGAAGGAAATGGGCAAAAGTGGTTGATGATAGAGATGGAGGACTATGACAAAAAGTATGATGATGTGAAGAAGATTCTGAGTATAAGGGCGTCTTGAAAATTGTATAGTCTCTCTGTAGCAGATGTGGTCAGCTGTTGCATATGCGACGAAAAATACTCCTTTTTAGTAAGAAGTGTCATAGCTTTATTCTTGCTAAAAAGGAGTGATTTTTTATCAAAAGTACAGACTATTTTGTACTGAAAAAATACTTTTATCATGTACGATGCTATTCTTTCCATGCTTCAGAAACATATATGATTTCAAAAGACGCTGCTGCGTCCGCATCTTCTTTGGGCAAACGAAGGATGGCATTTTCATAACATGCTGCCAGTCTCGTGGTTTCCTGAAGCGCTGTCAGTTTTATCTGAATCTGTCCTTTTAGATTACCTTGCCCGTCTTTGACCAGCTTCACGGATTCTATGGCGCTCGCCTCGTCAATTCCTCTGCAAATTGTGAGAAAAAGCAAAGCTTCTTCTTTAAAATCTGTCTTAAGCATTTCCTCTGAATAATGTTTTTCTTTCATCGTTTTCACAAGCGATGAAACATCATCTCTGGATTGCAGGACAATACAGGGTTCTGTAATAAAATCAGTTTCAAATTTCTGTATCTCAATAAAATCACATATTCTTCCAGTTTCCGCAGAGCTCTTTTCACAGGCGCACAGAAAAAAGATACTGCCAATAAGAACTGCCACTCGATATATTTTTTGTAATTTTATTTTTTCCATCACTTTCGCCTCTCCTTCAATTTATTACGCATCATAATTTCTATCGCTTACATGATTTAGTTCGATATACTCATAGTCTCCGAAGAGGTGTCTGAAAACTTCCTCCTTTTTCGGCGTCACCTGGACAAAATCAATCACAATGTTGTTTCCCTTGTGACTGAGTCCAATTCCCGCAATAGAAGATACTACTTCAAATTCTGGAGTATCGGTTCCTTGATACTCCGCATAGTACTTCTTATATTTCTTTTCGATATCATCTTGAAAACCATGTAATTCATTTAGAGAATACGTTACCTTTTGAAACTCCACAGAAACATTCTGGACAATATCCTCGTCAAAATCAGAGATTTTAGATTCGTCTGTAACACAGACAATCAGCTTGCTCCCCTCAATATATGCTCCTCCATACCATTCCTCATAAATATTATCTGCATTTTCATCTCCAGTTCGCTTTGCCGCTTCACTAAAGGATTCTACGATTGTTCTGTTTTCAATCCTGCTGCATATTGCATTCAACTCTCCGCTATTGTAGGTGGTTTCCATCTTCGTATCTTCCGTTTCATGGTTTTGTGTACGGTATACTTCCTGAAGCCGCTCACCGCCAGTATTACTTTCTTTATGATAGAGAAACAATATTCCTGCGATTACCAGAAAGGCACCTATACCTATAGTATATTTGAAATTTTTCATAACTTTTCGTTCTCCTGGCATGTATTTAATAAATTTTTTTAGCGACATAAAAACAGTATTACAAATTTCATTCTTCTTTGTTGTTTTATTCTTTAATGAACATTTTATATACCTTATTTTCCAGGATTTGATATTGGATATATGTTTTTTCTTCCTCTGAATATTCATCAAAATCCTTTTCAAAAACCCCGCTAAGCTCTTTAATATCCGCTTCTGTAACCTCCAGATTTTCTTCCTTTACAATAGCTCCCACAATTAAATAATTCTTTATCAGCTCATCTCCTTCACGATAACATTCTTCAAAAAACTCATCTTCTGTCATTTGCAGTTCCTCTGCAACATATCTGTCCAGCTCCATATCATAAAGATACGCTTCTGTTTCATACGAATCCACTATTTCTACAGAGTATTCTGCTACACTTTCTTTGTCCAGTACAAACTTGCTCTCTTTTATCAGATAATCCATAGCTTTATTTCTTGCTGAAATGAATTCCTGATTTCTTTTTCCTGCGGTGAGTTCCTTTCTTACGCTTTCATAATATTCTTGAACAGAATTCATTTCCAATTCTTTCTTAACAAAATCTTCTGATATGTTTTTCTCGCCATAAATATCCAGCAATTCATCAATGCTTTCTTGTATTTCTTTTTTTGAGACGCTAACTTCAGGTAATTCTATCTGCAATCTATCATATTCTGCTATTCTTTTGATTTTACAATTTTCTATTTTCATATAATCTAGCATTTTTTGAATACGCACATCTATTTCCGGATATGATGCAATTTTGTTACTTGACATAAGAATAAGAATGCCTAAAGTGCCAATACATACAGTTAAATAGAGAATCAGTTTTTTGACTTTTTTTTCATATACTAGTAGCTCCTGTAAACGATTGTATTGATTTTTGTATTGACTATATTTGCCTCACAAAAACTTGCAATTCAGTCTATATACTGGTTGCTTTTATATTATATATAATATTCTGTAAAATGTCAAATATATAATTATAATATTAAACCTGAATTATTCATGAGCATATAAAAATGCTCGATACTACAAATCCTTGAACCAGTTCCCGTGAAATCAAT